>DASPJI010000169.1:0-5156 GCA_035628695.1 Thermoanaerobaculia bacterium
CGATCCCGGGCAGGACGATGTCGACCAGCGCCAGATGGGGGAACCCGCGCTGGCCGATGACGTCCAGGGCCTGCTCTCCAGAGGCGGCGGCCGAGACGTCGAAGCCGGCATCGCAGAGCAGGCGCTCGATGAGCGCACGTAGGTCCGGATCGTCCTCGACGACCAGGATTCGGCGCGAGCCGGGCCCGCTGGCTCTGGGCGACGTGGAAAACTGCACGTTGGTTTCCCTGGGTCTCGTCTCCGCCCCCGAGTGTATCCCGGTTCGTGAGCCCCGTGCCAAGTCCCCCCGCGGAGACCAGCCGTAATCTCGTTCGTAACGCTTTTCCCGTATCATCCTAGCGGGGGGATTGAACGATGGCGAGACCGATGGGGAGACCGGTCGCGAGAGATTGGTGTGTGTCATGAGCTTCGACCCTGAGTACCAGGGGTTCCGTACCCAGTTCACCGACCGGCTCCCTGCCCGCCTGGAGGAGATCGAGGCCGCCTGGCGGCAGGTGCGGGAGGGCGGCTGGAGCCGCGAGAGCCTGGCGCTCTTCCACCGCCTGGCCCACTCGCTGGCCGGCGCCTGCGCCATGTTCGACCTGGCGGCCATGGCGGCGACCGCCCGCGAGCTGGAGCACCTGCTCAAGAGGTTGGCCGTCGAGCCCGGCGAGGTCTCCGAGCGGCGCATCGAGTCGCTCCTGGACCGCCTGCGGCAGGCGGTCCCCCCGAAACATCTGGCCCTCCTCTAGATCCATCTAGCGCGGCACCCGGCGAGGCTGTACAATTCGTCCAACTTTCTAGGACGGATGTAGCAGTTGAATCGCCGGGACTTTCTCAGGACGGGTCTATTCGCAGGCGCCGGTGTGCTCGCGGCTCCGATGCTCAATCGGGGGCGCCACAGCCTCTTCGCCGATTCCTCCACCGACTACTCCACCCGCGCCATCGACCTGGTCCGGCGCTCGGCCCCGATCGACATGCTGGGGCTGCTGACGCTCGACTGGAACCGCCTCTACCAGTGGCAGCGCCAACCGGCGAGCTTCGGCGACGGCGAGATCCAGAAGCTCACGGGCACAGGCACGCGGGTCTTCCACCCGGCGGTCGACCCGAACCATCCGGACCCGCACGGCACGACGCTGCGTTGGATCTCCGGCTGGAACCGCCTCCTCGCGGCCCACCCGGAGCGGCTGGTCCGCATCGGCTCCGCCGACGACCTGGAGCGGGTCCGCGAGGGGAGCCGCCTCGGCCTGCTGATCGGCTTCCAGAACTCCGAGCATTTCCGCGACTCCGCCGACGTGGCGCTCTTCCACGGCCTCGGCCAGCGGGTGTCGCAGCTCACCTACAACGTCCGCAACCGGCTAGGCAGCGGCTGCAACCAGGACGGCCCCCTCACCCCGTACGGCGCCGGCATCGTGGCGGCGATGAACGAGGTGGGGATGGCGGTGGACATCTCCCACTGCAGCGACCGCACCAGCTTCGACACCGTGGCGGCGTCGCGCAAGCCGGTGCTCATCACCCACTCCAACTGCCGCGCCCTGGTGCCGCACAAGCGCTGCAAGCCGGACTCGGTGATCCGCGCCGTCGCCGCCCGCGGCGGCGTCATGGGCATCACCGTGATCCCGGCCTTCGCCGGCAAGCGCCAGCCGGTCACCCTGGACGACGTGCTCGACCACTTCGACTACGCCGCGCGGCTGGTGGGCCCCGAGCACGTCGGGCTGGGGAGCGACTGCGACACCGACGCCATCGACCCGAAGACCGGCCGCATCCGCCCGCGCTACGTGGTGCACGGCCTGCGGCACGTCCGGCGGACCTTCGACATCGCGGAGGGATTGCTGCGGCGCGGCTACGCCGAGAAGGACGTCGAGCTGATCCTCGGCGGCAGCTTCCGGCGCGCCCTGGCGGAGATCTGGGGACCGGCGCCAGCCGCCCCAACCCCCGTCAGAGCGGCCGGCTAGGTCCCGTCAGGCGTACAGCCCTTCGATCTCGCGGGCGTACTTGTCGTAGATCACCCGCCGCTTGAGCTTCATCGTGGGGGTCAGCTCGCCCCCCTCGATGCTCAGCTCCTGCGGCAGCACGTGGAAGCGCTTGATCGTCTCGTAGCGCGCCAGGCCGGCGTTGACCTGCTCCACCTGCTTCTCCAGGTAGGCCCGGAAGGTCGGACAGGCGGCGATCTCCTCCAGCGTGCGGGCCTGGCTGCCGGCGGCGGCGGCTTCGGCCGGCGCGTTCGCCGGGTCGAGGGTGAGCAGCGCCGCCAGGTAGTTGCGGCGGTCCCCCACCACCACGGCCTGGGAGACGGCGCGGATCTGCTTGAGCTTGCTCTCCAGGATCTGGGGGCCGATGTTCTTGCCGCCCGAGGTGATGAGCAGCTCCTTCTTGCGGTCGGTGATGCGCAGCAGGCCGTCGCCGCCGAGCTCGCCGATGTCGCCGGAGTGCAGCCACCCCTGCTCGTCCACCGTCTCCCGGGTGGCCGCCTCGTTCTTGTAGTAGCCCAGGAAGACGTGCGGGCCGCGCATCAGCACCTCGCCGTCCTCGGCGGTCTTGATCTCGGTGCCGGGCAGGGGGAAGCCCACCTTGCCGGGGGTGTAGCGCTTCGGCGTCGAGAAGGTGGCGGGGCCGGTGCACTCGCTCATCCCGTAGACCTCCATGATCGGGATGTCGAGGCTGAGGAAGAACTGCAGGGTCTCGACGGAGATCGGCGCCGTCGAGGTGGCGCAGATGCGCGCCCGGTCGAGCCCCAGCTTCTCGCGCACCTTGGAGAAGACGAGCTTCCTGGCCAGCGGATAGAACAGCGGCCTGGACCGCCCCTCCTGCTCGGCGCGCCCGGTCTCGGCGCCGATGCCGCGCGCCCAGGCGGCGATCTTCTTCTTGAGGCCGCTGTTCTGCGCCCCCGCCGCCTGGATGGCGGCCTGCATCTTCTCCCACACCCGCGGCACCGCGAAGAAGAACTGCGGCCGGACCTCCCGCAGGTTCTCCCCCAGCTTCTCCAGGCTCTCGGCGAACCAGGAGCAGCCGCCGGTCGCCATCGGGCCGTGGAAGGAGACCACCTGCTCGGCGATGTGGCTGAGCGGCAGGTAGCTGAGGAACTGATCGTCGGCGTTGACCTCGTAGGTCTCCACCACCCGCTGCGCCGTCCAGACGACGTTGTGGTGGCTGAGCGCGACCGCCTTGGGCGGGCCGGTGGTCCCCGAGGTGTAGATCAGCGTGCACAGGTCCTGTGGCTTCTGCGCGTCGATGCGGGCGCGGAGGTCCGCCTCCGGCACCTGGGCCCCCATCTCCAGGAGCTGCTTCCAGGTGTAGATATCGCTACCGGACCCGGAAGCGTCGCCGGTCATCAGCACCAGGGCCTTGAGCTTCGGGAGCTGGCCGCGGATGGAGAGGAAGAGGTCGAGGTACTGGCGGTTCTCGACCACCACGACCGCCGCCTCGCAGTGGTCGGCGATGTACTGGCACTGCTCGGCGGCGAGGGTGGTGTAGATCCCCGCCGGGTACCCGCCGGCGGCGACCGCGCCGACGTCGGCGAGGAACCACTCCGGCCGGTTGAAGCTCATGATGGCCACGCCCTGGCCGGGCTGGAGGCCGAGCTTCATGAAGCCCCGGGCGGCGAGATGAGCCTGGTCCCGGTACTCCTTCCAGGTGGTGGTCCGCCAGGTGCCACCTTCCTTGATCTTCATCGCCGGGCGGGCGCCGTGGGTGCCGGCGGTCCGCTCCAGGACGTCCATGATCCTCTCGGCCATCGCTCCTCCTCCGGTTCAGAGTGACGGCCCGGTGTAGCATCCGGGCCGCGCGGCTGTCAATGCCCGCCCTGGCCTGCCTGGTGGCGGCGCCCCTCCCCGGACACCGCCACCAGGCGGGCCAGGGCGGGCAGGGCTTCCAGGATCGACGGCGCGTCGACGCCGAAATCGACGAGGCAGGCCACCTCGTCGGCGCCGATCGCCCGCAGGCGGTTGACCAGGCGGGCCCCCTTGTCGGGCCGGCCGAGGAGGGAGAGGGAGGAGAAGTAGGCCTCGAAGGCGATCGACAGGAGGGTGTCCACGTCCGACTCGCGCACTCCCTTGGTACCGGGAATGCCGGCGCCGCCGGCCAGGAAGCCGTACTGGTCGAAGTAGGTCCGCAGGTACGAGGTCATCGGGGCGCGCACCTTCTCCCGCACGGCCTCCTCGTCGTCGCCGACGAAGGCGTGCACCATGACGGTCACCCGTCCGGCCTCCGGGTCGAAGCCGCGCTCCGCCCGGGCGGCCCGGTAGCGGGCGATCCTCTCCGCCAGGGTCGGCAGGGGCTGGACGATGGTGAGCACGTGGGCGCCGATCTCGCCCGCCCGGGCCCAGGTGGCGGGGTTGGTCGAGCAGGTGACCCAGACCGGCAGCTCGGGTTGGACGGGCCGGGGCTCCAGCCGGCCCTCTCCCCTCCAGAGCCGCCGGACCTCCTCGATGCCCTGGAACATCCGTTCCCGGCGGTCGGGGTAGGTCTCCGGCCGCAGGGCGAAGTCGGTCGGGTGCCAGCCGGGGGCGAAGGAGACGCCGGCGCGGCCGTTGGAGAGCCGGTCGACGACCGCCCACTCCTCCGCGATCCGCAGCGGGTCGTGGAGCGGCAGGACCACGCTGCCGGCGCGAAGACCGAGCCGCTCGGTGACGGCGGCGAAGGCGGCGCCGAGGATCGACGGATTGGGATAAAAGCCGCCGAAGTGCTGGAAGTGGCGCTCCGGGGTCCAGACGGCCGCGAAGCCGTGGCGGTCGGCGAAGCGGGCGCTCTTTAGGAGGAGGTCGTAGCTCTCGGCCGGGCTCTTGGCGCCGCCGTCGGAGAAGAAGAAGAGGCTGAAGTCGACCGGCCGGTCCGAGGGCTCCGGCTCCGGCCCGGGGTCCAGGGTGAAGAGCGGGTGGCCGGAGGGGGCCGGCGCGGCCGGGACCGGAGCCTCGCCGGGGACGCCCAGCCCCTCCTTCCGGAGGCGGCGGAGCAGCAGCTCGCGCTGCTCCGGGGTCAGCCCGGCCAGGCGCTTCGAGAGGTCATCCGCCATGGTGGAGGCTTTCCAGGGCTTCGAGAGCCGCCATCGCGTCCGCGAGGGGAACCCGGCAGGCGACCTCGTGGGCGCCGATCTTCGCGCAGGGCTCCAGCTCGGCGGACGTGAACGCGGGGACCGTCACCGTCACGATCCCCTGCCCGCCGGCCGCCCGATAGGCGGC
>DASPJI010000170.1:0-2202 GCA_035628695.1 Thermoanaerobaculia bacterium
GTGGGCGTTCTCGACTGCGAGCTGACGCAGCCGCGCGGCCAGGGCCGTGTTCGTCGCGGCGGGAGCCAGGTAGGGATCCTTCAGCCAGAGGTCGGCCAGGGCTTCGGGGCCGCCGTCCCGCACCGCCTCCACGAAATCCCAGAACGTCGCGCCCTCCTTCTCGTCCTCGTCCCGGAAGCCGGTGAGGCCCGGGCCGATCAGCACCAGCGAGGCAACGCGGTCCGGGTAGGTCACCGCGAAGTCGCTGGCGATGCGGCCGCCCAAAGAAAGCCCGGCAATGTGGGCCTTGCCCACTCCGAAGTGGTCGAGCAGATCCCGCAGGTCGTCAGAGGCGGAGTAGGGGGTGGAGATCGACGCTGGCGACTTGCCGTAGCCGCGCACGTCGTAGCGGATCACCCGGTACTCCTGGGCGTAGCGCTCGAACTGACCATCCCACATGCGGTGGTCGAGTTGACCGCCGTGGATCAGGACCAGCGGCTCGCCCTCCCCCATCACCTGGTAGAACAGCCTCCCCCCCTCCACCGGCGCGAAGCCCTCGGTGGGCACGGCTTCAGACCAGCCCGCGCTGGGCAGGATGACGGAGAGGACCAGCCAGCAGAGTGCCAACCATCTCTTCAGCATCATCAGGCCTCACTCCCTGGAGTCGGTCGATTGTCCCGCCACGAGCCGCCACATGCCTTCTCGATAGGCATAGACGTGGATGTAGCGCAGAGTGCCCCCGCTGTCCGCCAGACGTAGCCGGCCGGTGGCAACGGCGGCGCTGCCGAAGACCCGGACCTCGATGTCATCCATCGCCGCGGCCTTGCCGGTCGCCCGCAGCAGCCCTCCCACCGCCTGCTGCTGCCCGACCTGGAGGCCCCCCGAGGTCACACCGCGGAAATCCGGGGCGTAGATCCGTTCGAGGGCGGCGCGGTCTCCGGCCTGGATGGCGTCCCTGCGGGCGATCTCCAGCGCGCGGATCTCCGCCTCGACCTGCCCCACCGGCACCGGTTTCTCGTCGGCGCTACCCCGCAAGGGCAGGGCCAGGGAGAGCAGGGCCGGAAGGAGCGCCCGGCGGCGCCGCTGATCCATGGAGGGATTCCCTGAGAGCACGTTTTGCATGACGGAATTCTCGGGCCGCGGCGGCATCGCCACAACTACACGGACCGGTAGTCTTTACGAGATTGGGCAGCCAGCACTATACACCCCTGCACGAACGTGCAGGGTGTCTTGACAATCCGTACCGCCGCGGTCCAGAATAGGCTCGAACTATTGAGACGATATCTCAATAGAGAGTTTGGCGGGTCCTGCGGGTGTACCGTGGGCCTGAAAAGCGAAGTGGCGGCTCGGTCGAGACTTGGGGAAGACCGCCGAACCGCCGCTTCTGGTGCAGATCCGCCGCGGGCGATAGCCCTCGGCTTCTCTACGGAGGCAGTATACATGAGCTGCTCCCAGCGCCTTCGGGCGCCCGGGCGGCGTGCGCGCCGCTCTCTCGCTCCCGTCGTAGCCGTCTGCTCCCTTCTCCTCCCCCCTGCCCTCTCGGCCCAGTCCACGGCTCCCGATCCCGCGCCGCCCGATGTCACGGTGAAGGACGAGATCACGGTCACCGCGACGCGCAGCCCGCGCCCGGTCCGTGAGACCCCCGGCGCCGTCTCGGTCATCGGCGAGGAGGAGATCCGCCGGCTGTTGATGACCAACGCCGCCGACCTGGTGAAGTTCGAGCCCGGCGTCTACGTCGACAGCGACGCCACCCGCCTCGGCCTCGGCGGGTTCGTCATCCGCGGCATGGGCGGCAACCGCGTGCTGACCCGGATCGACGGCGTGGCGACCGGCGAGCGCTTCGAATTCGGCCCCCTCGCCATCCCGCAGTCCACCCTGGACGTCGACGCTCTCAAGTCGGTGGAGATCGTGCGCAGCGCCGGCTCCGCCCTCTACGGCAGCGACGCCATGGGCGGCGTCGTCTCCCTGATGACCAAGGAACCCGCGGACTTCCTGCTCGGCGGCCCCTCCGCGCTTCAGGGCAAAGTCGGCTACGACGGCCGCAACCGGGAGCTGTCGGAGAGCGGCGCCGTCGCTCTGGGAGCCGACCGCTGGCAGGGATCGCTCTTCGCCACCCGGCGGGACGGCGAGGAGACCCGCAACCAGGGGAGCCGCGACACCCGGGACGCCACCCGCACCACCCCCAACCCGCAGGACGCCGAATCCCTCGGCGCCATCGCCAAG
>DASPJI010000171.1:0-4022 GCA_035628695.1 Thermoanaerobaculia bacterium
GCCTGCGGAAACTCCTCTTGGTGGGGCAGCGGATCTCGCTGGTCCTCGGCGTCGCTCTCTTCGCCTGGCAACTGGGCCTGATCGTTCAGGCGATCCAGAAGGCGCTCGCGACAGAGCAGACGCTAGCGGCCCTGGCTCCCCCAAAGCCGAGTTGGGGCTTCTACAGCCTGGCCACTCTCGCCACCATCGCCGCCATCGGAGTCCTGCTCTGGCGGGCACGCTCCTCCGAAGGGGCGGAGCGGCGCCGGGTCGGGATGTTCGTCGGCGCCCTGGCGTTCGGGGTCGCGCCCCTGTTCTCGCAGATCGCTCTAGGGACGATCTTCGAGTCCTACGGGCGCTTCATCGAACGGCCCGACGTGCTGCCGGTGATCAGCGGGATCGTCTTCGCCTTCTTCCTCACCCTGCCGTTCACCACCGCCTACTCGGTGCTCGTCGATCACGTGCTGGGCGTCAAGCTGATCGCCCGCCGGGCGCTCCACTACGCCCTGGCCCGCTACACCGCGCTCGGCCTCGCCACCGTGCCGCTGGCCGCCCTGGCCATCTACCTGGTCCAAAACCGCGATCAGTCGCTCGCCCAGCTCTTCTCCGGCTCCAAGGCGCTGCTCCTCATCTCCGCCGCCATCGTCGGCGGGGCGGCGCTGCGCTACCGGGCGATGATCCTCGACGGCATCGACCGGCGGTTCTTCCGGGAGCAGTACGACGCCCGCAAGATCCTGACCTCGCTGGTCGAGCGCATCCGCGCCGTCAACGAGGTCGCCGGCCTCGCCAGCCTCGTCTCCCGCGAGGTCGACCTCGCCCTCCATCTCGAAGGCATCTCCCTGCTCTCCCTCGACGCCAAGGGGGTGCTCGTCGACCCGCGCAACCGGGCGCGGCGCCTCGACGGCTCATCCCCCCTGGCGCTGATGGTCTCGAACGCCAGCGACCCCCTGGAGGTGGACCTCGAAAACCCCCGCTCCCCCCTGGGTCGGCTGCCGGAGACGGAGCGCCACTGGCTGGTGGACAACGGCTTCAAGCTGCTGGTGCCGATCCTCGCCCGCGACGGTTCGCTGCTCGGCCTGATCGCGCTGGGCGAGAAGAAGAGCGGCCTCCCCTTCCTCAAGGAGGACAAGCAGCTCCTCCACGCCATCGCCAGCAACTCCGCCTGGGTGCTGGAGATGGCGCGGAGCCACTCGCAGCCGCCGCGGCCCCCCTGGCGCGAGGAGGAGGACGCCCATCCGGCACTCCCGGACCCCAGCGACATGGCCAAGGAGTGCCCGTCCTGCGGCACGCTGCACGCGCCCTACACGGTGTTCTGCAGCAAATGCAGCCACCGGCTGGAGCCCTCCCATGTCCCCTTCGTGCTGCCGGGCAAATTCCGTTTCGAGTGCCGCATCGGCACCGGCGGCATGGGGATCGTCTACCGCGGGTTCGACCTGGCGCTGGGCCGGGCCGTGGCGGTCAAGACGCTGCGCCGTGTCTCCCCCGAGGACGCCATGCGGCTGCGGCGCGAGGCACGGACGGCGGCGGCCGTCTCCCACCTCCACCTCGCCTCGGTCTACGGCATGGAGACCTGGCAGGGGACGCCGATCCTGATCCTGGAGCTGCTCGAAGGGGGGACCCTGGGGCAGCGCATCGAGGCGCAGGGGCGGCTCTCCCCCCTGGAGACGGTGGAGCTGGGCATCGCCATGGCCGCGGCCCTCGCCCACCTGCACGCCTCCGACATCCTCCACCGCGACGTCAAGCCGAGCAACATCGGCTATGCCCGGGACGGCAGCCCCAAGCTGATGGACTTCGGCATCGCGCGGGTCATGTTCGACCTACGCCGGGACACCGACACCACCTCGATCGACGACCTCGAGGACAACTCCTCGATCCTGCCGCCGACCTCCATCTGGCACCAGAGCACCTCCTCGGTGACCTTCTCGCGCCAGCTCGTCGGCACCCTCTCCTACCTCTCCCCGGAGGCGCTGAACGGCCGGGCGGCGGACGTCTCCTTCGACCTCTGGGGGCTCGCCATCGTACTCTTCGAATGCCTGCTGGGAAGAAAGGTCTTCTCCGGCGGCGACGTGCGGCAGACCATGAGCCGCATCCGCTCCGGGCGGGTGCCGGACTTCTCCCAGGTCCTCCCCGAGTACGACGAGATGCTGGGGGATTTCTTCCGCGCCGCCCTGCACAAGAACCCGGCGCGCCGCCCCGCCACCGCGCTGGAGCTCAAGCAGCAGCTAGAATTCCTGCGGCTCCGTCTGGCCGCCTAGGTGGCCGCCCAGGCTGCCGCCTAGAACGGCCCGCCCATCTCGGTGATCAGCGGCTTGGTCTTGGTGGCGAGACCGACGCCGTCGCCGTAGGGGAGCACCACCGCCGTGAGCTGGGGGTGGATCATCAGATAGGTGTTGAAGGCGCGTAGCGCCGTGGCCTGCTCGTCCTCGGCGCCTTCCTCGGGGGGCGCCGCCACCTGCCCCTTCCAGAGCAGGTTGTCCAGGACCACCATCCCTCCCACCCGCAGCTTCGGCAGGATCAGGTCCAGGTACCGCCGGTACTCCGGCTTGACCGCGTCCACATAGGCCAGGTCGAAGGGGCCCTGGAGGTCCGGCAGCACGTCCAGGGCCGCCCCCTGGACCAGCTCGACCCGGCCGGCCACGCCGGCCCGCTCCAGGTAGGCGCGGGCGGTGGCGAGGCGCTCGGCGTCGGTGTCGATGGAGACCACCCGGGCCTCCGGCGCGCCGCGGGCCAGGCAGAGGGCGCCGTAGCCGATGGCGGTGCCGACCTCGAGGATCCGCCCGCCGCCGCCGGCACCGCCGGCAGTACCTCCAGCGGTAACGGCCGCCCGGGCGAGGACCATCAGCAGGCGCCCGACCTCGGGGTCGGAGATGGGGATGTCCTCCCGCGCCGCCTGCTCCTCCATCTCGCGGAGGACCGGGTCGCGCGGCGGGAGGAGCCGCTCGAGGTAGCGCTCCTGGTCCGGGTGGAGGATCGTCCCCTTTCCGTGCTTCATCCCTGGGGTGCGCCCGGCGCGGGGGCCGTGGGGGACGCCGGAGTGGCCCGCGGAGCAGCCCCCGGGGTGGCCGGCTGGCCGCCCCGCGCCGGCATCCAGGCGAGGTTCTCGAGCGAGATCGTCCGCTTGTCGCGCACGTTCGGCGTCTCGTAGTGGAAGTTGGGGATCAGCACGACCCGGCAGACGCCCTCCGGCGACACGTCCTGGATCGGCACCTCGATCTCGTGCGGCCCCGGCCCGGAGACGCTCATCTCGACGCCGCCGCAGGTGCCGCGGATCAGCACCGACGGGATGGTCTGCCCCGGCTTGAGCACCAGCTTCTCGTCCGGCCCCTCGGCGGGGGGGATGCGCACCACCGTCCACAGCGTTCCGGGGTTGCGCACGTTCACCATCCGGATGCCGCCGCGGCCGATGAGCCAGCGGCGGGCCACGAGCTGGCGGTCGCCGCCGGGCTCGACGGGGAGCCAGGTGGCGGAGAAGTTGAACTGCGGCCCGTCCTGCTGCGCCGGCACCTCGACCTGCGCCGCCACGTACTCGGCGCGGTCGATCTCCTCGCCCAGCCCTTCGAGCGCCCAGCGGTGCTTGCCCCGGCCATAGAGGCCGGCGGTCAGCCGGTAGGAGCCGGCGGGGAGCGGCGGCGCCAGCGCCGACTGATAGAGCTCGATGTCGTAGCTCACCGGCGTCCCCTCGCTCCAGCGCTGCGGGAAGGGGTGGTCGAAGGTACGCACCACCTTGCCTTCGCCGTCCAGCAGGTGGACGAAGACCATGGGGGGGCCGGCATCCTCCTCCAGGGAGGCGGTGGGGGTCCAGGTGAAGCGCACCGGCTGCACCCGGCCCGGGCCGAGCCGGATCTGGGAGGGCTGGAGCTGAAGGCTCCCGACGGGCGTGGCCTCCTCGCGGCAGGCGGAGGCGCACAGGACGAGAGCGGCGAGCGCGAGCGGCGGCAGAGTCTTTTTCATCATGAGAGAGGACACGCTAGCGAGGGTGGAGCGAGCTGTCAAGCCGGACACGGCCCCACGGACCGACACGGACCCTCACGGACCGCGGGAGC
>DASPJI010000172.1:0-4009 GCA_035628695.1 Thermoanaerobaculia bacterium
GCCCGCCACCGCCCTGCGCTACCCGGCAGACCAGGGGAGCCTCTCCCGCGCCGTGCTGCGCTGCGTGGGGGTCGGCCGCTGCCGGCGCGAGGAGGGGGGGACCATGTGCCCGAGCTACCGGGTGACCGGCGAGGAGAAGCACTCGACGCGGGGGCGCGCCCGGCTCCTGTACGAGATGCTGGCGGGCGAGGTGGTGACGGACGGCTTCCGGAGCGAGGAGGTGCGCGAGGCGCTGGACCTCTGTCTCGCCTGCAAGGGGTGCAAGAGCGACTGCCCGGCCGGGGTGGACATGGCTTCCTACAAGGCCGAGTTTCTCCACCATTACTACAAGGGCCGCCCGCGGCCGGTCCAGGCCTATGCCGTGGGCCTGGTCGCCTGGTGGGCGCGGGCAGGCTCCCTGGCGCCGGGGCTCGCCAACGCCTTACTCCGGACGCGGATCGCGAAGAGGCTTGGAGGCATCGCCCCGGAGCGCCGCCTTCCCTCCTTGGCCCGCGAGACCTTCCGGGCCGCCTTCGGCCGCCGGAACACGGCATTGGAAGGGGGGGAAGGCGAGCCCGTCCTCCTCTGGCCCGACACCTTCACCGACTTCTTCCATCCTGAGATCGGGATGGCCGCGGCCGACGTGCTGGAGGCCGCGGGCTACCGGGTCACCCTCCCCCGCCGCCGTCTCTGCTGCGGCCGGCCGCTCTACGACTCCGGCATGCTGGGCCTGGCACGCCGCTGGCTGGGCCGGATCCTGGAGACCCTGGCACCCGAGATCGACGCCGGCGTGCCCCTGGTGGTCCTGGAGCCGAGCTGCGCCGCGGTCTTCCGGGACGAGTTGCTCCAGCTCTTTCCCGAGGATCCCCGGGCGCGGCGCCTGTCCGCCCTCTCCCGGACCCTGGCCGAGCTTCTCGCGGACTCACCCTTCGCGCCGTCGAGGCTCGAGGAGAGGGCGGTCGTCCACGGCCATTGCCATCACAAGGCGGTCATGGGGATGGCGGCCGACCGGACCCTGCTCGCCCGGCTCGGCCTGGATTTCGAGATCCTCGACTCCGGCTGCTGCGGCATGGCCGGCGGCTTCGGCTTCGAGAAGGACCACTACGAAGTGTCGATCGCCTGCGGCGAACGGGTGCTCCTCCCCGCCGTCCGCGCCACGACCCCGGACACCCTGGTGATCGCCGACGGCTTCAGTTGCCGCGAGCAGATCGCCCAGGCCACCGGTCGGCGAGCGCTTCACCTGGCCCAGGTGGCGCGCATGGCGGTGGGATGAGGTGGTCCGGCCCCGATCAGGTATTTAGACACGCTTAAAATTGAGCGATTTTTTCTCCGGAATACGTCTTTCCCCGTTCGGACGCAGTTCGCCTTGGAACGGAGGAGAGATGGGAGCACACGATGGCGTGTACAAGCTGCTTTTTGCCCATGCGCGCGTGGTCATGGACCTGCTGCGCGGGTTCGTGCGGGAGCCCTGGGTGAGGCAGCTCGACTTCGCGACTTTGGAGCGGGTCAGCGGTGAGTTCATGAGCGTCGACCTGCGGAACCGCCACAACGACGTGGTCTGGCGCCTGCTCTGGCGGCGACCTGATTCCGTGCCGACTCCGGTGTACCTGCTGCTCGAGTTCCAGTCGCGGCCTGACCGCTTCATGGCGGTGCGCCTGTTGACCTACCTGGCCCTTCTCTATGAGGACATCATCCGTCATCGTGCCCTCACGCCGTCGGGCAAGTTGCCGCCGGTGCTGGTCATGGTTGTCTATAATGGGAACCGGCGCTGGAACGCGGCACGGGAGATCGAGAGTCTGATCGAGCCGGCTCCGGGAATGCTGGGACGTTCGTGCCCCCGCTTTACCTATGCAGTCCTGGACGAGAGGCGGCTCGCTTTTGGAGAGCTGGGAGATGCCTCGAACCTGGCCGTGGCGCTGATCCGCTTGGAGGTCAGCAGCTCCAGGGAGGAGATCCTGACAGTGGCGGCCGAGGTCGCGGCGCAGCTACCCCGCGGCCAGGAGCCGGAGCTACGGCAGGCGTTCACCAGTTGGTTACTGCGCGCACTGCGCCGGGCGCATCCCGGAGCCGCGATTCCGGAGATTTCTGAGCTGGAGGAGATTCCGATGCTCGAAGAGAACCTGAGCCGTTGGGTGCGTGAGGATCGACGGAAGGCCAGAAAAGAAGGCCGAGAAGAGGGTCGCAAGAGAGGTCTCAAAGAAGGCCGAAAAGAAGGCCAGGTCGAGGGTGCCCGGAAGCTCCTGCTGCGCCAGCTGGAGCGGCGCTTCGGACCTTTGGCTCCGGAGGTCCGCCAGCGGGTCGAGGCCATCTCGTCGGCCCGCCAGCTCGAGGCGATGGCCGACGAGATCCTGGTGGCAGCCTCCCTGCGCGACCTGGGTCTCGAGTAGACCGCACACGAGCCCAGGTCGCCGTGGGGATTACTGTCCTCCTCCGACGGCCGGCGGCGCGACCGGCCCGCGGGCCCCCCGCAGCTTCTTCAACAGCCAGACCACCCCCCACACCGCGAGTCCGATCGGCAGCAGCACCACGACCGCGAAGATCGCGAAGTCGCCGGCGGCGCGCAGGAGGATGACCAGAGTCCGCAGGCTCATCCGCAGCGTCCCCCCGGGGTTCCAGACGTCGGGGGCCACCGGCTTCGCGCCCTCCACCGGGTTCAGGGTGAGGCTGATGGTGGAGAGCGCGGCGAGCTGTTCCAGGCTCTTGAGCTGCGCCTGGATCTGCTCGACCTGGGAGCGGATGCCGGTCAGCTCCCGGTAGACCGCCATGATGCCCTCGACCTTGCTCCCCCGCTGCCGGGACTCGGCGAGGAGCGCCTGGAGCTCCCGCTCCGTGGCCTGCAGGGTGCGGATGCGGGCGTCGAGGTCCACGTACTGGTCGGTGACGTCATGCACCGTCTGGCTCTCGTGGTTGACGCTGACAGCCATCTTCTTGATCTCGGACAGGGTGGCTTCGAGTTGCTCCACCGGCACACGCAAGGTGATCTGGTAGTAGAGGACCCCCTCCCGCCGCTGGGCTTCGACATTGCCCACGTAGCCGCCGACCCGGTTGGCCAGCGCCTGGGCCGCCGCCGCGGCTTCCTCCGTGGACTTCACCTCCAGGTTGAGGTCCACGGTGCGGACCAGCTTGCGCGTCACCGCGGGCTTGGAGGCCTGGTTGGCCGCCGGTGCCGGCTCGGCGCCCGAGGCTGCCGGCGCGGACTTCGCCTGCATGGCGTCCGTGTCGACGACGCCCCGGGCCTCCTCCGGCGCCTCCGCGCTCTGCTCCATCTCGGCGATCCCCGCCGTACCGGACGACATCTCGCCTTCTTCGAGTCTGCTGCACGCGGACAGACCCAGTCCGGCCAGCAGGAGGAGGACCATCCATCCATGTCTCGTCACATGTCACCTCGTTCGGGAGTCGGCTCTATCATGACACGCCCCCGGCTATGGTGAGATAGACACCCGAGATGACCGAGAAGACAACCCATCGTATCCGCGCCCACCGCGGGGACGCCCGGGAGCGGCTGGACCTGGCGCTCGTCCGGCACCTGGAGGAGATCCCGGGGCTGTCGCGCACCCGGATCCAGGAATGGATCGCGGACGGGATGGTGCGGGTCAACGGGGCGCCTGCGCGCCGGGCGTCGGAGCGCCTCGCCGCCGGCGACGAGGTGGAGATCGACCTGCCTCCCCCGCCGCCGCGGCCGGAGATGGCGGCGCAAGAGATCCCCCTCTCCATCCTTTATAAGGATGAGCACCTAGTCGCCGTGGACAAGCCGCCCGGGCTGGTCGTCCATCCCACCTACGGCCACCACGACGGCACGCTCCTGAACGCCCTGCTCTGGCATCTGCGGCAGGATGGGAAAGAGCCCGGAACCCTGGGGCCGGTCAGCCGTCTGGACAAGTGGACCTCCGGCGTCCTCGTCGTCGCCCGGGGTGGCGAGGCGCACGCCAAGCTCGCCCGGGCCCTCCGGTCCACCATCTCCGAGAAGGAGTACCTGGCGGTGGTCTACGGCCGGACCGGCGTGGACCGCGGGCGCATCGACCTGTGGGTG
>DASPJI010000173.1:0-9495 GCA_035628695.1 Thermoanaerobaculia bacterium
AGCTGATGCTCAAGCGGGCGCTCGACGTGGCGCTCGCCTCGCTGCTGCTGCTGCTCGCCCTGCCGGCGGTGGGGCTGGTGGCGGCGCTGATCAAGCTGACCTCGGGCGGCACCGTGCTCTTCCGGCAGACCCGCTGCGGCCTGAACGGCCGCTTCTTCACCCTCTACAAGTTCCGCACGATGGTGGAGGACGCCGAAGAGCGGCGCAACGCCCTGCTGCACCTCAACGAGATGAACGGCCCGGTGTTCAAGCTGCGCAGCGACCCGCGGGTGACCTGGTTCGGCCGCTTCCTGCGCCGCTTCAGCCTCGACGAGCTGCCGCAGCTCTGGAACGTGCTGCGCGGCGACATGAGCCTGGTGGGGCCGCGCCCGCCCATCCCGGAGGAGGTGGCGCGCTATCAGCGCTGGCAGCGCCGGCGCCTCGCCATGAAGCCGGGCCTCACCTGCCTCTGGCAGATCAGCGGCCGGAACAACGTCGACTTCGACCGCTGGATGCAGCTCGACCTCGAGTACATCGACTCCTGGTCGCCGATGCTCGACTTCAAGATCCTGCTCAAGACCATCCCCGCCGTGCTGAGCGGCCGCGGCGCTTCGTAGGCCTCCCGCAGGCGAGAACGCGCGTCCGGACGCCGTGGATGCCGTCCAGGCGCTCCGGACGCTTCCCGGACGCCGCGGACGCCTCCCGATTCATCCGGATGGATTCCGGACGCCCCGGGAAGCATCCGGACGCCTCGGATCGCGTCCCGTTCAACGGGATGGATTCCGCAAGGCCCGGGACGCTTCCCCGACGCTCCGGACGGCGTCCGGGCCGTCTGGACGGTGTCCGGGCGCTCCGGTCGGGTAAACTCAGGGCCCCGTGAACGTCAGCGTCGTCGTCATCGCCTACAACGAGGAGAGGAAGATCGCCGCCTGCCTCGGCGCCCTCGCCGCCCAGGATTACCGGGCCGGCGAGGTGGAGATCGTGCTGGTGGACGGCGGCTCGACCGACCGCACCGCCGAGGTGGCGCGTGCCGCGGTGCCGTCGGTGAAGGTGGTCCCCAACCCCGGCGGCTCGATCAGCGGCAACCGCAACCGCGGGTGGCGAGCGGCGTCCCATCCGCTCGTCGCGTTCGTGGACGCCGACTGCGTGGCGCCCTCTCACTGGCTCCGGACTCTGCTCGCGGGGATGGCGGAGGCGGAGGGCAGGGTGGCGGCGGTGGGCGGGGCCAACGTGCCGCCGGCCGGCGAGTCGCCGTTCTATGACGCGCTGGCGGTGATGCTCGACACCTACGCCGGCTCGCGCGGCTCGGTGCAGGGGCGGGTCTACGAGGATACCCGGGAGGTGGATCACCTGCCGGGGCTGAACGTCCTCTACCGGCGCGCGGCCCTGGAGGCGGTCGCCGGCTGGGACGAGCGCTTCGGCTTCATCGGCGAGGACGAGGACCTCTCCCACCGGCTGCGCGGCCAGGGGTTCCGGCTCCTCTATGTGCCGGGGGCCGCGGTGGTCCATCGCCAGCGCGGGGATTTCCGGAGCTGGTCCCGCAACATGTTCCTCTATGGGAAGGGACGGGTCTGGCTGATCCGGCGCCACCCGCGGGCGTTCCGGCTGTCGTTCCTGGTGCCGCCGCTGCTGCCGCTGCTCCTCTGGGCCTACCTGCCGGCGGTGCTGCTCCTCGCGGCCTGGTACGGCCTGCGGGCGGGGAGGCCCGGCGTCATCCCGCGCCTGGCCCTGCTCTTCGCCACCACCCACATCGCCTACGGGCTGGGGGAGTGGGCCGGGGTCTTCACCCCGGGCGACTCACCCAAGGCGCGGGAGAGCGCCCGCCGGGGGCGCCGGAGGAAGGTGGGGTTGATCGTCCTCAAGAACGCCGGCAACAAGGGGGACGAGGCGATCTTCGTCAGCGTCTGCCGGCGCTGGCTGCTGCGCGATCGGGAGGAGGGGGCGCCGCTGCCGTACCCCCTCTACGCGCTGGGCTTCGGGCCCAGCGGCTTCGACGTGCGCCTGGTGCCGGAGGACCTCGCCGGCGTCGAGCGGCTGGCGGCGGACCTCTGCCGGGCCGATCCCGGGGCGCGCCGTCTGGGGGGACAGGCGCTGGGACAGGGGGTGACGCTCCTCTGGGTGCTCGTCACCTTCCGCGCCGTCCTCTTCTGCGGCGGGCAGTGGATCCACGACCTGAACCCGGCCTTCCACGCCGCCATCTCGGGGCTGCTGGCCTTCGGCCGGCTTACCGGGACGCGCATGGGGGTCTTCTGTGTCGGCTCGGGGCCGCTCCGCGCCGGGTGGTCCCGCCTCGCCGTCCGGCTCGCCTTCGGCCGGCGGGCCCTGCTGGTGGTGCGGGACCCGGTCTCGGCCGACCTCTACAGGAAGGCAGGGCTCCCCCAGGTCCGCCTGGCCGTGGACCCGGCGCTGGAGCTGCCGACCAGCCAGCCGCCTGATCTGCCGGAGGGGAGCACCGTCGGCCTCTCCCCCTGCGCCTGGTTCCGCTTCGAGAACGTCTACCGGCGCGACCCGGCGGTCATCGCGGAGATGGTGACGGTGCTGGTGCGCCTGGTGGACGGCCTCCGCCGCCGGGGGCTCCGCGTCCTCCTGGTCCCCACCATGAACCCGGAGGACCGGGAGATCTGCCGGAGCCTGCTGGACGCCCTGCCGGAGGACCGCTTCCTGCGACCACTGCCGCCCGTCTCCCTGCTGGACACCGGCGCCCTCACGCCCTCGCAGATCCAGGGCGCCATCGCCGGGCTCGGCGTGCTGATCAGCATGCGCCTCCACCCGGTGATCTTCGCCTTCAACGTGGGGACCCCCTTCGTCGCGCTCAACTACGCCGAGAAGGTGGCCGAATTCTGCCGCCGGGCCGGGCTGGAGGACCGCCTCGTCCAGCTCGACGGCGACTGGGGGGGCGAGTCGCTCCGCCGGCTGGACGCCTCCGACTCGGAGGCGCTCCGCCGCCGCATGGCCGGGGAGCACGCCCGGCTGGCGGCCGAGCTGGAGCCCGCCTACCAGGCGCTCTGGGCGTGGCTCGCCCGCCCGGGAGCCGCCCCCCGGCCCGTCTCGTCGAGCGCGTGCTAAGATTCCCCGCCCAGCGTACGCTCGCGTCCGCCCGGAGGCCGTCTATCCCATGAAGATCTTCTTCCTCAATCCCCCGTACCGGGATCAGCGCTTCTCGCGCTCCCAGCGGAGCCCGGGGGTGATCAAGTCGGGCACCATGTACTACCCGTACTGGCTCGCCCATGCCGCCGCCCTCTGCGAGTCCAGGGGGCACGAGATCTTCCTGCTCGACGCCCCGGCCGACAACCGGGGGCGCCAGGACGTCATCGACAGCATCCGCGACTTCGGCCCGGGGCTCATCGTCTCCGAGACCAGCACCCCGAGCTTCCACTACGACCTCGAGACCCTCGGGGTCCTGCGCGACGCCTTCCCCGCGGCCCACATCTGCCTGGTGGGGACCCATGCCACCGCCGAGTGGCAGAAGGCGCTCGAGCGGTGCCCGGCCCTCGACACGGTGGGGATCGGCGAGTACGACTTCATCATCCTCGACTTGGCCGACGCCCTGCAGACGCCGGGCGCGGACCTGCGCAAGATCCCGGCTCTCGGCTTCCGCGACCAGGACGGCAAGCCCGGGCGCGGCCCGGCGCGGCTGCCGATCGAGGACATGGACTCGCTCCCCTGGATCGCGCCGGTCTACAAGCGCTTCCTCACCCCGGAGAACTACCTGTTCACCATCGCCAGCCATCCGATGGTGATGCTGATCGGCGGCCGGGGGTGCACGGCGCGCTGCTTCTTCTGCGTCTACCCGCAGGTGATGCACGGGCACGTCTACCGCACCCGCTCGCCCGAGCACCTGGTGGGCGAGATGAAGTGGATCCAGGACAACATGCCGGAGGTGAAGGAGATCGTCTTCGAGGACGACACCTTCACCTCCGACAAGCCGCGGGCGCGCGAGATCGCCCGCCTGGTCAAGGAGCAGGGGGTGCGGCTCCCCTGGTTCGCCAACATCCGCACCAACGTCGACCACGACACCCTGGCGGCTCTCAAGGAGAGCGGCCTCCGGGAGTGCGCCACCGGCTTCGAGTCGGGGGACGACCTGGTGCTGATCAACATGCGCAAGGGCCAGAACGTCTCCATGCAACGCAAGTTCATGGAGAGCGCCCGCGAGCTCGGCATCCTGGTCCACGGCTGCTTCATGGTCGGCTTCCCCGGCGAGACCCGGGAGACGATGCAGAAGACCCTCGACCTCGCCATCGAGCTCGACCCGGACAGCGCCCAGTTCTACCCGGTGATGCCCTACCCGGGCACCGGCGCCTTCCAGTGGGCCAAGGACCACGGCTATCTCGCCACCCACGACTACAACCAGTGGCTCACCGACGACGGCGGCCACCGTTGCGTCATGAACCTGCCGGGTCTCACCCCGACGCAGATCGAGGAGTTCTGCGAGACCGCCTTCCGCAAGTTCCACTTCCGGCCGGCCTACATCGCCCGCAAGCTCAAGCAGATGGTCACCGACCCCAAGGAGGGGAAGCGCTCCATCAACGCCGGGCTGAACTTCGTGCGCTACCTGTTCACCAACGAGCGCGAGAAGGAGCGGCCGTTCGACGCGCCGGAGATCCCGGTGACCGACGAGTGGAACGCCAAGATCAAGACCCCCTACGGCCGCATGGAGCGGGTCGAGACCGTCGTCCGCAAGGGCTTCGACGGCCGCCCGATCGACGATCCGGCGCTGCGGGACGCGGCGGTCCTCCAGGTCGAGCAGGAATCCCAGCGGCTGTGAGCGGCTTCGAGCGATGGCCTTCCCGCTGAACGCCGACACCTTCCGCTGCCCGGCCTGCCGCGGCACCCTGAGGCGTGAGGCGGACCGCCTGGCCTGCGCCGGCTGTGGCGCCTCCTACGAGGTGCGCGACGAGATCCCGGTCTTCTTCGAGGCCGGGGACGAGGCGGACCTGCAGGAGATGGCGGAGCTGGTGGCGCGGCTCGAAGCGGCCCCCGCTTCCGACCTCGCCGGCGTCGCCCCCCACTTCCGGCTCCCCACCCGGCGCCACGACCTGGGGCGGCGGACCGCCGAGGAGAAGTCGTTCCGCGGCTTCTTCAGGCGTTTCCCCGACCTCTCGCGCCTGCGCATCCTGGACGTCTCCTGCGGCGTCGGCCGCGAGGCCCAGATCCTGCTGGAGCGCGGCGCCTCCGAGGTCCACCTGCTGGACATCTCCTACCCGGCCGTGCGCTACGCCCGCCACGCCTTCGGCCGCTTCTACCCCGACCGGCGGCTCGCCTTCTCGGTGAGCGACGCCGGCCGCCTGCCCTATGCCGACGGCACCTTCGACCTGGTGCTGGTCTACGGCTCCGGCCATCACTACCCGGACCTCGACGGCTTCCTCTCCGAGGCGCGGCGCGTGGCCGGCCGGGTGGTCCTGCTGGCCGAGCCCGCCCGCATGGGGGCGGCGCAGCGGCTGCTCGACGCCATGGGCTGGAACACCGAGTACGGCGGGCTCGACACCCACCGCTTCGACGAGGCGGAGCTGCGCCGGCGCCTGGCCGCCCACGGCCTGCGCTGCGAGACCGAGAGGCTCTTCCAGTACTTCCCCAAGGCCCTGGCGCGGATGGGCGACGTCCGCCCGTTCGTCGCCGCCTGGTTCGGCCTCCTCGGCGTCCTGGACGTTTGCGTCCCCCGCGACCTGCGGCATTCGCTCAACGTCTATGCCGACCGGGGCTGAGGCGCCGCGGGCCGGCGTTCCGGGCACGGCCGGCGAGTACGACGCCGTCCAGAGCCGGCGGCGCCTCCTCGGCTGGCTGCTCTACGGCTTCGGCCTGAGCCTGCTGGTCGCCCTCATCGTCCGCACCGGCCCGTGGCGGATGCTCGAGGCGCTCCTGGAGAGCCGCTGGCAGCCGGTCGCCCTCGCCATCCTCGCCCTCGCCATCGGCCAGACCCTCCGCGGGATCAAGTGGGCGTACCTCATCGGTCAGGTGCAGCCCGGAGTCGACCGCCCGCTGGTGGTGGGCTGCTACTTCACCAACATTCTGGTGAGCTATTGGACGCCGGCGCGTTCCGGGGAGGCCCTGGCGCCCCTCCTCCTGGCCTCCCGCTGCGGCACCCCCAAGCGGCTGGGGCTGGCCGTCATCCTGGTGGACCGGATGGCCGACGTGGCCTTCCTCGCCGCCGCCCTGGTGGGCAGCGCCCTGTATCTGGGGTCCCACGCCGGCAGCGCGGAGGGATCCGGCACCCTGCGGACGAGCCTCTACGCCGCGGCCGCCTTCGCCGCGGTGCTCGGGGCCGCGGGGGTCGCGGTGCTCCGGGCCACCCGCCCCGGCCTGGCCGCCCGGCAGGCGCTGGAGGGGGACCTGCCTCCGGAGGACGGCCTCTTCGGCCGCCTCACCGGCCTCTTCTGGAAGCTCCGCGCCGCCATCGCCCAGGTCGTGCGGCCGCGCCGCCTGGGGGTGCTGTGGATCCTGACCATGGCCGCCTGGCTCTTCGACTTCGCCAACCTCTACTGGATGGTCAACGCCGTCACGCCCATCCGCTTCGTGGAGAGCTCCGTGGCCCAGAGCGTCGCCGCCGGAGCCTCCCTGGCCTCCTTCGTCCCCGGCGGGATCGGGGTGGCCACCGCCAGCTATGTGGTGGTGGCCGACCTCCTGGGCGCCGACTGGCAGCGGGTGGCGGCGGCCGGCGTCCTCGCCGTGGTGCTCAACCAGGTCACCCGCTTCGCCCTGGCGCTGGCGGCCGGCGCCCACTGGGGCCGGGCCGCCAAGCGGCTGCGGTGAAGCGACAGTTGTAGTCTTTCATCTCCTGCCAAACTGAAGGTCCCGGTCCCGCGGGCTCCGGGGTCATGACGGCCCGGTCCGTGCCGCGGGCAGGAGGTTCGAGATGTCTCCCAAGATCTGCCGCAACGTCGTCGCCCTGGCCGCTCTCGCGGCCGCGCTCTCCGTCTCTCCGCTTCAGGCCGCGGGCCCGCAGCTCCGGGAGGCCCGGCCGGAAACTCCCTGGCAGGCGGTCGCCAGCTTCTGGAGCGCCGCCACGCACCAGGTGGTGAGCTGGTGGAAGCACTCCCAGCAGCCCTCGCCCCAGAAGCCGTCCTGCCAGAACGGCGCCATCAGCTGCTCCAACCCCAAGCCCCCGGGCGAGGTCGGATCGGCCATCGACCCCGACGGCAAACCCTGACCTCCCGGATGTCTGCGGCCGGGGAGCGGCTCCGGCCGCCCCGGCCCCCGTCCGGGTGGTCCGATTCTTGCCATCGAGGCACACCGGCCCTCGCCATGAAAAGCCGCGGGGCCGGCGTGCGGTTGGGCGCCGCTTGTGACAGAATCACATTGAACGCGAGGAGAGAGAGAATGGAAGACCACCCCACCCCCGAGTCTCTGCAGGAGCTCGTCCGGGGAGGGCTCCCGGCGGAGCGGACCCGCGCCGTGGTGGCCCACCTGGTCCAGGGGTGCGGCCGCTGCCTCGCCGTGGTGGTCTCCCGGTACCAGGCGCTGGTGGGCCTGCCCCGGGTGGAGCACCCGCTCACCCCGGAGCAGGACGCCGGCTACGACGCCGCCATCGACCGCGCCTTCGCGGCGGTGCGCGCCTTCGTCGCCCGTGCCCGGCCGGCGGCGGCCGGCGGGGAGCCCGCCGCCATGGCCTCCCCGGACAGCCTCCGGCTCGACACCCTCCTCGCGCAGTCCAGCGCCGCGCGCTACCAGAGCCCCGAACGGATGATCGAGCTCGCCGAGGAGGCCACGCGGGTGGCGGCCTCGCTGACCTCTCCGGGCCCGGGCCTCCACACGCCGCGCCAGATCGCCGACCTCCAGTGCCGCGCCTGGGCCGAGCTGGGCAACGCCTACCGTGTGGCCGACGACCTGGGTGGCGCCGAGGACGCCCTGGGCCGCGCCGCCGAGCTGTTCACCCGCGGCACGGGGGACGAGAGCCTGCGGGCCCGTCTCTTCGACCTTCTCGCCTCTTTCTACGGTGCGCGCCGGCGGTTCGAGATGGCGCGCACGGCGCTGGAGGTGGCGCTGGGCATCTATCGCCGCCAGGGAGATGGCCAGCTCGCCGGCCGCGCGCTGCTCAAGCTGGGGACCTATACCGGCTACGCCGGCCGGCCGGAGGAGGCGATCCGCCTCACCCGCGAGGGGCTGGCCCGGCTGGACGAGGAGCGCGACCCGGGCCTCGTCTTCGTCGCCGTGCACAACCTGGCCCGCTGGCTGACCGACTGCGGCCAGTTCCGCGAGGCGCGCAAGCTCCTCTGGCAGAACCGGGCGCGCCACGAGCACGCCGGCGGCGATCTGAACCTGTTGAAGATCCGCTGGCTCGAAGGGGAGATCAACGCCGGCCTGGGCGAGCTGGAGCGGGCCGAGAACGCGTTCCGCGCGGTGCACGAGGGCTTCGCCGAGGCGGGCCTGCGCTACACCGCGGCGGTCGCCGCCCTCGACCTCGCCACGGTCTGGCTGCGCCAGGGCCGGGACGCGGAGGCGCGGCACCTCGCCCTCGAGGCCGCCCAGGTCTTCCTCGTCCTGCGCATCCACCGCGAGGCGCTGGGAGCGGTGCTGATCCTCCAGAAAGCGCTGGAAGTGAGCCAGGCGAGCGCCGCGCTCCTCGAGAGCGTCGCCCGTTTCCTGCGCCGCGCCGAGGACGACCCCACCGCCCGCTTCGAGCCGAAGGCCTGATTACAGCGCCGTCACGCCGGCCGGCAGGGTGACCGGCGGCGGCATCGCCTCCCGGCCGAGGGCGAATCGCGCCAGCGGCTCCGTCTCCCCCAGCACCACGCCGGCGACGTGCTCGCCGAGCGCCGGGCCGAACTTGTAGCCGTGCCCGGAGCCCCCGCCCACGATCCAGGCGTTCCGCGCCTCCGGGTGGCGGTCGATGAAGAGGTGGCCGTCCGGGCTGTTCTCGTACTGGCAGACCCGGGACTCCACGACCGGCGCCCCGGCGAGGCCCGGGAAGCGGTGGGAGAGGTGCCGCCGCGCCGCCTCCAGCCGCTCCGGCGTCGGCGTCCGGTCCATGGAGGTGGGGTCGGTCTCCTCGCGGCGCGTGTCGTCGGCCCACTTGAAGCCCCGGTGGTCGTTGCCCGGGATGCCGTAGTGCACCAGCTCGCCGAACTCGAACCAGACCGGGAACCGCCCTTCGCTGTACGAGGGATCCCCGGCCGGCGTGCCGAAGTAGAAGACCTCCTGCCGCGTCGGCCGGATCTTGCCGCCCACGGCGTCGGGGAAGACGCGCCCAAGCCAGGGGCCGCAGGCGAAGACATAGGCATCCGCTTCGAGATGGGAGCCGTCGGACAACTCCAGCCGCCCCATCCGGCCCCCCTCCAACGCTCCGGGGCGCACGGCGAGCTGCCGGTACTCTCCCCCCTCGGCGGCCAGCGCTTCGGCCACCACCCGGCACCCCCGGCGGGCCGCCAGGAACCCGGCCTCCTTCTCGACGAAGACCGAGCGGATGCCGTCGAAGCGGACCTGGGGGAAGCGCCGCGCCGCCTCGGCGAGGTCCAGCTCCGCCGCCGGCAGCCCCGCGTCGTGGAGCAGGGGGAGGGAGGCGCGGGCATACTCGTCGCTCCC
>DASPJI010000174.1:0-3577 GCA_035628695.1 Thermoanaerobaculia bacterium
TGGACGGATCATCCTTCCGCGTGGCCTGGTTGTGGGCGACGGCCACCCGGGCGATCCGGTTCGTCAGGTCCACAGCCCCCACCGCTTGGCCGCGGCGCCGACGATGTGGCCGAGCAGCTCCGGATACGAGGTCCCGGCGAGACGCGCCAGGATCGGCAGGTCCGACTTGACCGGATCGAGGCCGGGCAGCGGGTTGATCTCCAGGAAGTTCGGCTCGCCGGACCGATCGCAGCGCAGGTCGACGCGGGCCGCGTCCAGGCAGCCCAGGGCATGGTAGGCGGCGAGGGCCACCTGCCGCGCCCGGCCGGCGAGCCCCTCGTCCGCCACCAGCCGGTAGGTCATCCGCTCCTCCCACTCCGCCTTGTTGCGGGCGGTGTAGGCGTCGAACTCGTAGCCAGGCGAGGCCGCGACCTCCATCACCCCCACCACCCGGGCCTCGGCACCGTTGCCGACGATCCCCACCGTCATCTCGCGTCCCGGCAGGTAGGCCTCGACGAGCACCGGCTGCCGGAACAGGCGGATCAGCTCGGCGCACGTCTCCTCCAGCGCGTCGCGGGTGGCGATGCGGGATCTCTCCGTCACCCCCTTGGAGCTCCCCTCGGCCGCCGGCTTCAGGAAGAGCGGCGGGTCGAGGGTCACCGCCGAGGCGTCCTCCGGCCGCTCCACCACGGCGAAGGCCGGGGTGGGCAGCCCGTAATCGCGCACGACCCGCTTGGCGAGCGGCTTGTCCAGCGTCACCGCACAGGTGAGCGGGTCGGAGAAGGTGTACGGCTGATCGAACAGCTCGCAGAGCGCCGGCACCTGCGCCTCGCGCGACCGCCCCCGCACCCCCTCGGCGAGGTTGAACACCAGGTCCCAGCTCTCGCCTGCCGCGAGCCGCCGGGCGAGGGCCTGCCCCCTGCCCACCCTGTCCACGCTCCCCACCCGGTCGCCGAGCTGGCGGAGGCCGTCCTCCAGCCCGGCGATCGTCTCCTCGTCGTCGAACTCCATGACCGCCTCCGGAGAGAACCCCGCGGCCAGGTAGTCCGACTTGAGGTCGTAGCAGAGGGCCAGCGCCAGCGGCCTCATCCCTCCGCCCCCGCCGGGTCGACGTAGGTGAAGGTCCTCCCCTCCCAGTTGCGGAGGGTCCAGACCCCGTCCTCGTGGCCGACGACCGTCTCCGGCTGGAGCGGGATCTTGCCGCCGCCGCCAGGGCCGTCGATCACATAGCTGGGCACCGCGTAGCCGGTGGTGTGGCCGCGGAGCTGGGACATCAGCTCCAGCCCCCTGGCGACGGACGTGCGCAGGTGGCCGGTGCCGAGCACCATGTCGGCCTGATAGAGATAGTAGGGGCGCACGCGCAGCTTCAGCAGACCATGGAAGAGGTCGCGCAGCGTCTCCGCGTCGTCGTTGACCCCCTTGAGCAGCACCGTCTGGCAGCCGAGGGGCACGCCACCGTCGGCCAGCCGGTCGCAGGCCTCGGCCACCTCGGGCGTCAGCTCGCGCGGATGACAGAAGTGGAGGGACAGCCAGACCCGGTGCCGGCGCAGCACCTGCACCAGCTCCGGCGTGATGCGCTGCGGCAGGAAGCTTGGGATGCGCGTGCCGATGCGCAGAAACTCGATGTGGGGGATCGCCCGCAGCCGTCCCAGCAGCTTGTCGAGCGTCGCGTCCGACATGAGCAGCGGATCGCCGCCCGACAGCAGGACGTCCCGCACCTCGGTGTGCTGCTCCAGATAGGAGAGCACGGCCTCGACCCGCCGTCCCAGCGGCTCGAGCTCGCCTTGGCTCACCAGCCGGCTGCGGGTGCAGTACCGGCAATAGGCGGCGCAGGTGTCGAGCACCAGGAAGAGCACCCGGTCCGGATAGCGGTGGACCAACCCCTCGACCGGGCTCGCCGAGTCCTCGCCGCACGGATCGGCCATGTCCCCCGCGCTCACGATCAGCTCCGCGTCCCGCGGCACGACCTGCAGCCGGATGGGGCAGGCCGGGTCGTGTGGGTCGATGAGCTCCGCGAAGTGCGGGGTCACCGCGACGGAGAACTTCTCGCTCGCCAGCAGGAGGCCGCGGCGTTCCACCTCGGTCAGCCGGAGCAGCTTGTCGAACTGGTCGAGGCGGGTGAGGCGGTGGCGCATCTGCCAGCGCCAGTCGCTCCACGATGCCGGATCGTAGCTCTCGCCGAAGATCGCGCAGATCTCCTCCCGGCGGGCGGTCTCGGGACAGATCAGCGAGGCGAACGCCTGCTGTTCCATTTCTGCAATCCTCCGTAAAGGGGAGTCAGGGTTGAAGAACGCAAGGTGGTACTGGTATGCCGCCGCACCCCGGCACCCATCGACCGGTCGGAAAGCCCCGAGGGGCTGCGCGCGCATGGCTCGCTAGTTCGCTAGCCGGGATCGGTGCGTGGCGGAGAAGGGGCCGCCAAAGCCTGCACCGGAGGGGGGGTTGTGGAGACGAGAAACGACGCCGCTGCCCGGTCGCATGCGCCGGACAGCCGCAGTGACCTCGATGCCGGGAGTACTCGGAGGTTGGTCAGGGGTGTTCACGTCCACTCCAAGATAACGGAGTTCGACAGCATGTCAAGAGGTAACCCGGGCTTTTCCCAGGCTGTCGTAGCCCAGGCCCGGAACCGCCTTGCGATGGACCCTGCAGGAGGGGCAGCCGTCGGGGCGTGGAGCCTTGTCGCGCGAGGCGGGCCGGACCCGGGAAACGGCCTGAATCCGGGGGCTGCGGAGAGGGAACGGGCGCTGGATAGGGTTGACCACGTCTCGCATGGCCGACGGTGCTGCAATTCTGAAACCAACTTTGCAGCAGGGCAGGATCGCCGCGTGATGCCGGATTGGCAGGTCATCCGGCGGGCCGCCAAACCCGCCGCGTCCCTGACTACAATGGCGGGCCATGAGCGACCATCAGCCCACCATCTTCGACAAGATCCTGTCCGGCGACATCCCAAGCTACAAGGTGTACGAGGACGAGCACGTCCTCGCCTTCCTGGACATCGGCCCGCTGTCCGACGGCCACACCCTGGTGATCCCCAAGGAACGCAAGACGCAGCTCCACCAGCTCTCGGACGAAGCGGCCGCCGCCATCGGCCGGGTGCTGCCGCGCCTCTGCCGCGCGGTCATGCGGGCGACCGGCGCCACCGCCTACAACATCCTCCAGAACAACGGCTCCGAGGCGCACCAGGTGGTGATGCATGTCCATTTCCACATCATCCCCAAGTTCGGCAACGAGGGGCTCGGCATCCTCTGGCCCGCCCACAAGCTCGCCGACTCCACCGCCCGCGACCTGCTGGAGAGGATGCGCAAGGCGCTCGACAGCGAGACCGGCCGGTGAGGGCGGCCGAGATCCGCGGCGGCTGGGGCCTCGACAATCTCGTGCTCGCCGAGCGCCCGGACCCGGTGGCCGGCCCCGGCCAGGTGCTGGTCCGGGTGGGCGCCGTGTCGCTGAACTACCGGGACCTGCTGACCGTCCAGGGGGTGTACAACCCGAAGCAGCCGCTCCCCCTCGTCCCCTGCTCGGACGGCGCCGGCGTGGTCGAGGCGGTCGGCCCGGGCGTCCGGCGGGTGAAGCCCGGCGACCGGGTGTGCAGCGTGTTCGC
>DASPJI010000175.1:0-4861 GCA_035628695.1 Thermoanaerobaculia bacterium
CTTCGCCGGAAGGACGGAAGCGCCCCTCGCCACGATCGCCACGGGGACGGTCTCCGCCGCGATCGCCACGCCCCTCGCCCCTGCGCTCGCCGCCACGGGCGGGCCGATCACTACGCGGGCCGCGGTCGCCACGGGGGCCACGGTCGCTCCGCGGACCACGGTCGCCGCGCGGCCCGCGGTCACCCCGGGGGCCCCGGCTCTCGCGGGGAGGCCGGCTCTCGCTCCGCTCGGGCCTTGCCGGCGGAGTTACCGGCGGGGCTACCGGCGGCGGTGCCGAGATCTCCGACCGCTCGATCGGATCCGACGGATCGCTCATCGGCACCGCCGCCGGCCGGGGGGGCGGCGCGGCCTGCAACGCGGGCCGTGGCGGCGGCGGTGCCGCCGGGGCCGGCGTCTGGCGGCGCGGCGAATCCGGGTCCACCTCGATCATCACCTTGCGCCGCACCTTGAGGAAGCCGTGCTTCTTCTCGATGCTGCGGTAGGCGATCTCCTGCGGATCGATGTTGAAGTGGTTGGCGGCCTGCACCAGCGCCTGTTGCAGGGTGTCGCCGGAAAAGAAACGTCTCTTGGGTTCGTTCATGGCTTTTGGTGGGCACCGGTGCGTCCGCGCTCCGGCGTCACTGCTCCCGCTTCCGCAGATGGTTGTAAACGCTCTGTTGCACGATCGTCAAGACGTTGTTCGTCAGCCAGTACAGGACGAGACCGCTGGGGAAGCCCAGGAAGAAGAAGGTCATGAAGACCGGCATGAACAGGAACAGGCGGCGCTGCATCGGATCGGGCGCCTGCGGGCCCAGCTTCACCTGGAGGAACTGCGTTGCTCCCATCACGATCGGCAGCACGTAGTACGGGTCGTGGATCGACAGGTCCTGGATCCACCCCAGCCAGGGCGCGCCGCGCAGCTCCGCCGCGACGGTCAGCATCCGGTAGAAGGCGAACAGGATCGGCATCTGGATGAGCAGCGGCAGGCACCCGCCCGCGGGGTTGACCCCCTCCGAACGGTAGAGCGCCATGACCTCCTCGTTCATCTTGCGCTGCATCTCCATGTTCGGCTTGCCCTGCTTGTCCCGCAGCTTCGGCCGGTACCTCTCGCGGATCGCCTGCATCTTCGGGTTCAGCGCCTGCATCTTCTTCATCGAGACCATGCTGCTGTGGGTCAGCGGCAGGGTCAGGATCTTGATCAGCAGGGTCATCAGGATGATGGCCCAGCCGTAGTTCGCCACCACGTTCTCGTAGATCCAGCGCAGGCCGGCCAGCAGCGGCCGGGCGAGGATGCCGAGCGTGCCCCACTGGATCGCCTCCTCGAGCCCGTAGGGGAGCGCCGCCAGGCGGTCCTGCTCCTTGGCGCCCCAGTACGACAGCAGCGACAGCCGGTCACCTTCCGGGCGCAGCACTACGGCGTACTCGCGCGGCAGGTCCTCCTGCTCGTCGGTGAGCTGGTCTTTCGGCGGCAGAGGCGCGAACGCCGCGCCGCCAGCGCCGCCGGCGGGTGTACGGACCAGCACCGGCTGGAGCGACACGCTCCCGAGCCCCTCGAGCGGGATGGCCGCGGCCAGGAAGAAGGTGTCCTCGACGCCGACCCACCGCAGCCCCTCGCCGTTGAGAGCCGTGCCCTCCTCCGCCCCCTTGGCGTCGAGCACGGTCACCTCGTCGCCCGAGCGGATCACGGCGCCGCGCATCTCGAACTGGCTCTCCAGCTCCTCCTCGGTCGGGTTGCGGACGCCGGGGCCCAGGAGCAGGCCCCAGTCGCGCCGGCCGGGCACCCGGGCCTCGACCTGGAGCAGCCCCTGCTCGTCGAAGCCGAAGCGCTTCTCGGCGGCGCCCAGCGGGCCGCTGTACCGGAAGAGGACGGACCGGCCGTCGCCCGACGGCTCGGCGGCGAAGAGGGCGCCGTTCAGCGGGTCGGGCTGCAGGCCGCTGCCGACCAGGCCGTAGGGGTAGGGGGGCTGCTGCCGCTTCCGCACCAGGTCCAGGGTCTGGCCGCTGGAGGTGGTGTGCTCGAGGGAGACGAGCTGCGCGCCGCGGTTGGTGAACACCGCGCGCAGCCCGGGCGCTTCGAGCGTCACCCGCTCCTCGGCCGCCGCCTGGACCAGCGGCCGGGCCGCCCCGCCGCCGGAAGCGCCGGGCGTGGCCAACGCCCCCGGCGTGGCCGGAGCCGGCGCGCCGGTCTCCAGGGGGGCCGGCGCCGGGGATTCCCGGACCGCCTCCTGCCGGGCCGGAGCCCGCTGCGGCGGCTTGGGAGGGAAGAGGAAGTTCCAGACGACCAAGACCGCCAGCGAAAGCGCGACGGCCAGAAACATGCGGCGAGTGTCCACTGAGCTTCGATCCTCTCGATGATGTTCGTCTCGGCGGGCCCACCCTTAGGGCAGGTCGACTCCGCCGGGGTGGAGCGGGTGGCAGCGCAAGAGCCGGCCGGCGGCGCGGGCGGAGCCGCGGAGGAGGCCATCCTGGAGGATGGCCAGCCGGGCGTACTCCGAGCAGGTCGGGGTGAAACGGCAGGCGCGGGGGAGCAGCGGCGAGATCCGCCGCTTGTAGAGGTCCAGCAGGAAGATGGCGAAGCGCTTCATTGCGGAGTCTCCCCCCGCGCATCGTCCCGCGAACGGTCACGCCGCGGCAGGACGCTGCCGAGGAGCCGCAGCAGCTCGGCCTGGAACGCGGCGGAGTCCGCCCGTCCCGCCTCCGGCTTCAGATGGACCACGAGGTCCAGCGCCGGGAGCTGGCCGCGCTCCTGCCACCGCCGGTAGATCTCCCGGATCCGCCGCTTGAGACGTTGGCGGACCACCGCCTTGCCGACCTTCCGGCTGGCGGTGATCCCGATGCGGGGATGCCCGAGCTGGTTCGGGACGAAGTGGAGGGTCACCAGAGAGCCGTGGCGCCGGCGCCCGGTCCGGTAGCACCTGAGGTAGTCCGCCCGCCGCCGCACCCGCTCTTCGGGAAGCAGGCGCTCGCCTCGGGGCGCGCCCGGCGAGCGCCGGGGTTCCGTCATCAGACGCTCAGGCGCTTGCGACCCTTCCGACGACGCCGCGCCAGGACGGCGCGCCCGTGGCGGGTGCGCATCCGCACCAGGAAGCCGTGGGTCCGCTTGCGGCGACGGTTGTTGGGCTGAAAAGTCCGTTTCACGATGACCGCCTTCTTCGAACGATGAACGATAAAGAGCCGCGCGGGCTGCCCGATCGGCACACCCCTGCCGCGACACGCTCGACCAAAACACTGAAGCTAGACCACTTGGGACCCCCACGTCAAGCCTTGATGCCGCCTGACAAGGGGAGAATGGCGGAGAGGGTGGGATTCGAACCCACGGACCGGTTGCCCGGCCAACGGTTTTCGAGACCGCCCCATTCGACCGCTCTGGCACCTCTCCGGGATCTCGCCTTTCGCGGCCCGCCTTCCTACAGCAGGCAGGCCGCATGAACGTTGGCGGAGAGAGTGGGATTCGAACCCACGGTAGAGTTTCCCCTACACACGCTTTCCAAGCGTGCTCCTTAAGCCACTCGGACATCTCTCCGGATCTCTGACTTTTAAAGAACCTTGCCGCCGGGAGACCGTCCCCTCGGCGTTCGCAGCGTGGCGAAGAAGCCGCGCAGCAGCGCCGCGCTCTCCGCCTCCAGGACCCCCGCCGTCACCGCCAGCCGGTGGTTGAGCCGCGGGTCCTGGACCAGGTTGCCCAGCGTGCCGCAGTACCCGGCCTTGGGATCGGGCGCCCCGTAGACCAGCCGGTCGATCCGGCTGTTCACCAGGGCGCCGGCGCACATGGCGCACGGCTCCAGGGTGACGTAGAGGGTGCAGCCGGTGAGCCGCCAACCTCCGACCCGCGCCGCCGCCTGGCGGATCGCCAGGACCTCGGCGTGAGCCAGGGGGTCGCGGTCGGTCTCGCGGCGGTTATGGCCACGCCCGACCACCTCGCTGCCGGCCACCACCACGCAGCCGATGGGAACCTCTCCGATGTCGGCCGCCCGCCGGGCTTCGGCGAGGGCTTCCATCATCCAGATCCGGTCTTCGGGCCTCTCTGACACGATCCTCGCCCGGCCCGCCTCCTGGCAGACCGCGTATAGTAACCGAAGGCATCCGCTCCGGCAACCACCCCGCCATCCGCTTCCATTCCTCTATCTTTGGGAATAGATTGGATAGAAGGAAGGTTGTACCACGAGGCAGGGCCGGAGGGGCCGAAACGCCCCCGGGCGCGGCGCCTTTACTTCCCTCACCCCACGACGTACCATGCCCTCGGCAGTGGCCCGCGAAGGGTTCGGGTCCTGTGCATCGGCCGTTACCGAACCTCGTCAGGCCCGGAAGGGAGCAGCGATAAGGTATCCGGTCGAGTGCCGCAGACAAACCGGAACCCTTCGTAGGCCACTGCCATCACCGTCATGAGCTATCAGGTCCTCGCCCGCAAGTGGCGTCCCCAGAGCTTCTCGAGCCTGGTCGGTCAGGAGCCGATCGTGACCGCGTTGCGCAACGCCCTCAAGGAGGGGCGGATTGCGCAGGCCTACCTGTTCTCGGGCATCCGCGGCGTCGGCAAGACGACCGCCGCCCGCGTCCTCGCCAAGGCGCTGAACTGCGAGAAGGGCCCCGCCGCCGACCCCTGCAACGAGTGCCTCCCCTGCGTCGAGATCACCCGCGGCGGCGACCTCGACGTCATCGAGGTGGACGCCGCCACCTATTCCAAGGTGGAGCAGGTGCGCGACCTGACCGAGAGCCTGCGCTACGGGCCGGCGCGCGACCGCTACAAGGTGGTGGTGCTCGACGAGGTGCACCGCCTGTCGCGCCAGGCCTTCGACGCCCTGCTCAAGATCGTCGAGGAGCCGCCGCCGCACCTGGTCTTCGTCTTCGCCACCACCGAGATCGACGCCGTCCCGGCGACCATCCC
>DASPJI010000176.1:0-5310 GCA_035628695.1 Thermoanaerobaculia bacterium
CCGAAGTCGTCGCGCCGCTCGCGCAGCGGCGGGATGCGGATGTCGTAGCCGGCGAGGCGGTGCAGCAGGGGGGCGCGGAAGCGGCCGGCGGCGACGGCGGACTCCAGGTCGGCGTCGGTGGCGGCGATGAGCCGGACGTCCACCCGTTGCGGCTCGCTCCCCCCCACCGGCTGGATCTCCCCGCTCTCCAGGGCGCGCAGCAGCAGCGGCTGCACCTCGGCCGGCGTCTCGCCGATCTCGTCGAGGAACAGGATGCCGCCGTGGGCGCGGGCGAAGAAGCCCAGCCGCTTCTGGTCGGCGCCGGTGAAGGCGCCGCGGGAGGCGCCGAACAGCTCGGCGGCGGCGAGGGTCGCGGGGACGGCCGCCATGTTGACCGCCAGGTAGGGGCGGCCGCGGCGCGGCCCCGCCTCGTGGAGGGCGCGGGCCACCAATTCCTTGCCGGTGCCGGTCTCGCCGCGCAGCAGCACCGGCACCTCCAGGTCGGCCACGCGGCGGATCTCCTGCCGCAGGCGGACCATGGGGGCGCTCTCCCCCACCAGACCGAGGTCGGAGACGGCGGGGGCGGGCAGGGGGTCGAGCGGGGAGAGGAGCAGCACGATGCGCTGCGCCAGGAGCAGGACGGCGCCGCGCTCCACCTCGGCGGCGGTCAGCTCGCGGACGCCGTCGACCGGCACGCCGTTCGCCTGGACCGACGTGCGGGTGCCGGAGCAGTCCACCCGCACCCCGCCCGGCTCGCTCCCCCGGCCGAGGAGGACGGGGTTGCGGCTGAGGTAGAGGTCGCCCAGGGGGCGGGGCAGCCCCGGCCCGGAGTGGGCGAAGGCCGGCTCCTTGCGGGAGAGGGGCTCCTCGCGCCCGGAGAGGAGGCCGGGCAGGGCCACCCGCTCGCCGATCCGCTCGGCCTCGGGATGAAAGAGGATGGTGAGCCCCGGCACGAGGAAGCCGCGCAGGGACTCGCGGCCGCCGCTCTCCGCACGCGTCTCCAGCTCGAGCCGGCGCCGGGCGTTCTCGCTTTCCATGGGCACGGAGGCAGTTTAGTCAGCGCTTGCGGTCCCGGCAAGGGCCGGTGTCCGCGTGCTAGGATACGCGCCACTTGCATCCGACTGGCGAGAAAGCAGGCACGTCATGTCCAACGAGCTGCTCTTCGGTCTCTACATCTTCGTGCTGGCGGGGTTCCTGGGGCACCACGTCATCTCCAAGGTCCCACCGCTGCTCCACACCCCGCTGATGGCGGGGACGAACGCCATCTCGGGCATCTCCCTGGTGGGGTCCCTGGTGGCGGCGGGGGCCGAGTACGGCACCCTGGCGACGATCCTCGGCTTCGTGGCGGTCACCTGCGCCACCATCAACACGGTGGGCGGCTTCCTGATCACCGACCGCATGCTCCGCATGTTCAAGAAGCGCGGTCCCGGAGGCAAGCCCGGCGGCAAGCCATGATCGAGTCCCTGATCCCGGTCTCCTATCTGATCGCGTCGGTCTGTTTCATCCTGACGCTCCAGCTCCTGTCGTCGCCCAAGCACGCGCGGCTGGGCAACCTGCTCGGCTCGTTCGGCATGCTGGTGGCCGTCCTCGGCACCCTGCTGCACTTCGAGATCGTCGAGTACCGGTGGATCGCCGCGGGGCTGATCCTGGGGTCCCTGATCGGCTCGTCGATGGCGATCTGGATCCCGATGACCAAGATGCCGGAGCGGATCGCGCTCTCGCACTGCTTCGGCGGCCTGGCGGCGGCGCTGGTCGGCCTGGTCGAGTACATGCACCGCATCCACCTGCCGGGGGGCATCCCGCGCTTCGTCATGGCGGCGCTGGCGCTCGAGGTGTTCCTCGGCTTCCTCACCTTCACCGGCAGCCTCATGGCGTTCGGCAAGCTGCAGGGGCTCATCACCGGCGCGCCGGTGACCTACAAGGGACAGAACGCGACCAACATCGGCCTCTTCGTGACCGCCCTGGTGCTGCTGGTGCTGGTGGTCGCCAATCCCGGGTGGGGCGTCCTCTTCTATGCCATGGGGGTGATCGGCCTGGCGGTCGGGGTGCTGGCGGTGCTGCCGATCGGCGGCGCCGACATGCCGGTGGTCATCTCGCTGCTGAACTCCTATGCCGGCCTCGCCGCCGCGGCGACCGGCTTCGCCCTGGGCAACTACGTGCTGATCATCGCCGGCGCCCTGGACGGCACCTCCGGCTTCCTGCTCTCCCTCAAGATGAGCCAGGCGATGAACCGCTCCTTCCGGAACGTCCTGTTCGGCGCCTTCGGCACCGGCGACAGCACCGGCGTGGCGGCCGCAGGGCCGGGCGGGGCGGTGGCGGTCAACCAGGCGTCGGTGGAGGACGCGTCGGAGGTGCTGGGAGCGGCGCAGGCGGTGATCGTGGTGCCCGGCTACGGCATGGCGGTCTCCCAGGCCCAGCACGCGCTCCGCGAGCTCGCCGTCCTCCTCGAAGGCAAGGGCGCCACGGTGAAGTACGCAGTCCATCCGGTGGCCGGCCGCATGCCCGGGCACATGAACGTGCTGCTCGCCGAGGCCAACGTCCCCTACGACCAGATCTTCGACCTCGACGACATCAATGACGAGTTCGCCCGCACCGACGTCGTGCTGGTGGTGGGCGCCAACGACGTGGTCAACCCGGCGGCCAAGAACAACCCCGGCAGCCCGATCTACGGCATGCCGGTGTTCAACGTCGACCAGGCGCGGGCGGTCATGGTGCTGAAGCGCAGCATGAACCCCGGCTTCGCCGGCATCGAGAACGAGCTGTTCGTCCAGCCCAACACCATGATGGTGCTGGGGGACGCCAAGGCCACCCTGCGCGAGCTGAGCGGCGCCCTCAAGCACTGAGCGCCGGAGAGGAGAGAGATGCGTCTCGCCGACCGCCCCATCCCCTGGACGCTGCTGCTCCTCCTCGCCGTCTTCCCCCTGGTCCCCCCCGCCGCCGCCCAGGAGCCCGCTCCCGTCACCCCGGCCGCGCCACAGGTGGCGCCCGCGGAGACCCCGGTCGCCGCCCCGTGGCTCCGCGACGAGCTGCTGGCCCTGCGCGAGGAGGACCAGGCGGCGCGCATGGAGTGGATCAAGAACCGGGCCGACACCGCTCTCCAGGAGAAGGTGAAGGCCATCGACGAGCGCACCACGAAGCGGGTCATCGAGATCATCGACCGGCACGGCTGGCCCGGCAAGGCGCTGGTCGGCCTGGACGCCAGCGCCGCCGCGTGGATCCTGATCCAGCACTCGACGCCGGAGGTCATCGACAGGTACCTCCCCCTGATGAAGGAGGCGGCGGAGAAGGGCGACCTGAGCAAGGCCCTGGTGGCGCTGACCGTCGACCGGCAGCTCGTCTATCACGGCAAGCCGCAGATCTACGGCTCGCAGTTCAAGGCCGAGAACGGCCAGTGGGTGCCCGAGACCCTCGAGGACCCGGCGAACGTCGACCAGCGCCGCGCCGAAGTCGGGCTCGGCCCCCTGGAGGAGTACGCCCGCAACCTCCGCCAGGCCTACGGGCCGCCGCCGCCCAGCGAGACGCCGAAGGAAGCGCCCAAGGAGACGCCCGAGCCGGAGGATGGGAGCAAACCGCCCCATGGCTGAGCCCTCGGCCTCCCCGGCCCAGACCAGGATCTTCGACTTCCGGGAAGACATCGCCTACGTCCACGATGCCGGCGCCGCCGACTTCGCCCGGAAGGCGGCCCCGGCGCTGCTGGAGATCCTGCGCGGCAACGGCATCCCCCGCGGGCGGGTCGTGGACCTCGGCTGCGGCACCGGCGTCTGGGCGCGCGAGCTGCTGCAGGCCGGCTACCGGGTGACCGGCGTCGACACCTCCAGGGACCGGCTGCTGCAGGCGCGGCAGACGGCACCGGAGGCCCAGCTCAAGCGGGCCGCGTCGCTGCACGACGCCGAGCTCCCCCCCTGCAACGCGGTGACCGCCCTCAACGAGGCGCTCAACTACGTCGCCCCGGACTTCACGGTCTTCCCCAAGCTCGAGGACCTCTTCCTGCGCGTCTCGCGGGCGCTGCGCCCGGGTGGGGTCTTCGTCTTCGACCTCCTCGTCCAGATTGCCGGCCGGCCCCTCGCCTTCCGCACCTGGGAGACGGGCGACGACTGGGCGGTGCTGGTGGAGGCCGGCGAGAACCGGCAGCGCCGGGTGATGACGCGCGACATCACCACCTTCCGGCTGGAAAACGACCTCTATCGCCGCTCCCACGAGGTCCGGCACCTCGCGGTCCAGGGGCGGGTCGACGTGGAGTGGCGGCTGCAGAAGGCGGGCTTCGCGGTCAAGCTGCTGGACCGCTACGGCGATTTCCTCCTCCCCACCCGGCGGGTGGGCTTCCAGGCCCGCAAGGTCCGCGAGGTCTAGAAGCGTCCCATGAACGGCGCCGAGCTGCCGCCGGTGCTGACGGCGGACCTCTTCCTCCCCCTCAACGAAGAGCTGGTGGCGCTGCTGCGCGGCCTCACGCCGGAGGACTGGTCGCGGCCGACGATCAGCCGGGGGGGCTGGAGCGTCCGGGAGGTCGCCGCCCACATGCTGGACACCCAGCTCCGGCGGCTGTCGTTCCAGCGCGACGCCCTGCCTCCCCTGGCTCCGGACGAGCCCATCGACGGCTATGCCGGCCTCCTCGCCTTTCTCAACGGCCTGAACGCCACCTGGATCACGGCGGCGCGGCGGCTCAGCCCGCGGGTGGTCACCGACCTCCTCGAGGTGAGCGGCCGCTGGCAGTCGGACCTCTTCCTCTCCCTGGACCCGTTCGCGCCGGCGCTCTTCCCCGTCGCCTGGGCCGGCGAGGCCGAGTCCCGGGTCTGGATGGACATGGCCCGCGACCTGACCGAGTACTGGCACCACCAGCAGCAGATCCGCCTGGCGGCCGGCGCGCCGCTCCTGCTCGACGCCCGCTTCACCCGGCCGGTCCTCGAGACCTTCCTGCGGTCGGTGCCCCGGGCCTACGAAGGGCTGGACGCGGCTGAGGGGACGCGGGTGCGGATCGTCCTGGAAGCGCCCGTGGACGGCACCTATTCTCTGGTGAGGATCGGCGGACCCGGCGGACATTGGCGGCTGGAGCCCGGGAGCCCGTCCCCCTGGCAGGCGAGCGTCGAGCTCGACCCGGAGACCGCTTGGCGGGTCTTCACCCGCGGCCACGGCCGGGAGGAGGCGCTCCGGCGCGCGCGGATCGACGGCGATCCCGCCCTGGGGGTGCGGCTGCTCGACAGTGTAGGAATGATGGTCTGACCTGAGGGAGGAAGAGTCCATGGACAGCCTGAACCGGCCCCCGTCCCCACTATCGCGCCGCGCCTTTGCCCGGCTGCTCGGCACCGGCGCCGCCGCGGCGGCGTTGCGGCCCGC
>DASPJI010000177.1:0-5715 GCA_035628695.1 Thermoanaerobaculia bacterium
CGGCGGCACGCTCTTCCTCGACGAGATCGGCGAGATCCCTCTCGAGGTCCAGCCCCTGCTCCTGCGGGCTCTCGAGACCGGCGAGATCCAGCGCGTGGGGAGCGACGAGACCCTGAAGGCCGACGCGCGGATCGTCGCGGCCACGGACGCCGACCTCGAGCAGGCGATCGGAGCGGGCCGCTTCCGCGCGCCTCTCCTGCACCGCCTCGGGGTCTACGAGATCCGGCTCCCACCTCTGCGGGAGCGCCGTGACGATGTCGGCCGCCTGCTGGTCCAATTCCTCGGCGAGGAGCTCCACGAGCTCGGCGAGGCGTCTCGCCTGGAGACGCCGAAAGGAGGGGCCCCGTGGCTGCCGGCCTCCCTGGTGGCCCGGCTCGCCGCCTGCCCGTGGCCCGGCAACATCCGCCAACTGCGCAACGTGGCCCGCCAGCTCGCGGTCGATCATGGCCGATCCGCCCAGGCGCAGACCGGCCCGCAGTTGGCGTCGCTCCTCGGCGCTCCCGAGCCCGCCCCCCGGGCTCCTCAACCGTCCCCGCCTCCGGCTGCGGCCGGCGCGCCCGAGCCGGAGCCGGGCCGCTCCCGGCCCGAGCGGCGCTTCCGCAGCCCGCGGGAGGTCACCGAGGACGAGCTGGTGGACGCCCTCCGGACCAACCACTGGGAGCCCGGCGCGGCCGCGCGCCAGCTCGGGATCTCCCGGCCCGCGGTCTACCTCCTGATCGACGCGAGCCGGCGGGTCCGCAAGGCCTCCGCGCTCGAACGCGAGGAGCTCGAGGAGGCTTTCCGGCGCTGCGGAGGACGCTTCCAGGAGATGTCCGACCTCCTCCAGGTCTCGGAGGAGGCGCTCAAGCGCCGGCTCAAGCAGTTGGACATCCGCTGACTTCGTTTCTCACGTCAGACGAGTCCGCGCCCCTTCTCTGACAACTCTGACAAGCCGCCGGCCCCCGCCTGCCCGGGGAGCGTCCCTGTTGCGATCGTTGGCACGCGAGTTGCGAATCTCTCCTGTATCCAATCAACCACCCGGTCGTGCGAAACGATCGGAAAATCATGGAGAGATGAATCATGAACATGCGTTCGCTGTGCTCGGTCTCCGTCCTCGCGCTGGCCCTTCCGCTTTCCGCCGGCTCGGCGTGGGCCGCCGAGGCCACCTCGTCCGCGTCCGCGCGGTTGATCCAGCCGGTCACCATCATCAACGGTCCTGCGCTCAACTTCGGCACCCTGATCAAGGGAAATCTGACCGGTCCGGTGGGCGTCACCGTGGACCCGCAGATCGGTGGGTTTCCGACCATCGTCTCGAGCGACCCGGCCGCGGTGACGCCGCTCAGGGGGCACACCGACGCCAACTTCCAGGTCACCGGCGAGCCTGACGAGGTGGTCGTGATCTCGCCCCTGTCTTCGATCCTCCTGAAGAAGGAGGGGGGCGGGACCTCGGCCCGCGAGATGACGGTCAGCGATGTCCTGATCGACGTCTGGGAGCCCGGCGTCCCGGGCACCGACCTGCTCAGCGGCAACAGCTTCACCATGCCGGCGGGCGCGGTGGCTTACCTGGAGGTGGGTGGCAAGCTGACGGTCGAGCCCGAGGACGAGCTTGGCCAGTACACCGGCTCCTTCGTGGTCGCGGTGAACTACCTCTGATCTCTCCGGCGCCGGGCGGCCCGCCGCCCGGCGCCTCCCCCTCAGGAGACTCCCATGTCCGCGATGAAAACCTTTCTGATCGCGTCGGTGGCGATCTTCTCGGCGGCTGTCCTCGCCATGCCGGCCCACGCCGGCCAAGTTGCCATCTTCCCCAAGCGCGTCGTCTTCAGCGGCGGGCTGCGCACGGCGGAGGTGACCCTGGCCAACCAGGGGAAGAGGCCGGTGACCTATCGGATCGAGCTGATCGAGCAGCGGATGACGCCCGCCGGCATGCTCGAGACCGTCACCGCGCCTTCGGGTCCCCGCTCGCCGATCGACCTCGTGCGCTATTCCCCGCGCCAGATCTCGGTGGCGCCGGGCGCGCCGCAGACGGTCCGGCTCCTGCTGCGCACGCCGGCGGACCTCCCGCCTGGCGAGTACCGCGTCCACCTGCTCTGCCGCGCCCTGCCGGACGAGAGCGAGCTGGCGGACGTCGCGGCCCTGGCCGAGAACGAGGGGCTGGCGGTCAAGCTGATCCCGATCCCCGCGGTCTCGATCCCCATCCTCATCCGCCACGGCGACGGTCTCCGCGCTTCCGTCCGCCTGTCCGGCCTCGCCTTCGACCCTGAGGCCCGGAGCCTGTCGTTCCGCCTCGAGCGCGAGGGGGGCCTCTCGGTCTACGGCGACCTCACCGCGACTCTGCTGCCCGCTGACGGCGGACCGGAACAGGTGATCGCCCAGGCCCGGGGGCTGGCCGTGTACACGGAGCTCGGAGCCCTGGAGCAGCGGCTGGCGCTCGCCGCCGGCCTCCCGAAAGGCCGGCTGCGGCTCCGTTTCACTTCGCGCCCCCAGGACGACGGGGGAGGACCGGCCGTCTCCGCGGAAGCCGAGACCGAGATCCCCTGACCCACGGTCCCCCGGAGCGGCGCGATGGTCCCCCGTGTGCTGGCCGTGGCCACGCTCCTCCTCCTGGCCGCCACCGGGGCCGCCGCCCAGGAGACCGGGCCCGAGGACGGCCTTCTCGTCCTGAGCGTCGAGCTGGAGGGGCGGCTCCTCGCTGGCGACCTCGTCGCCTTCGACCACCCCGAAGGGATCCTGTTGCCTCTCGGCCGACTGGCGGAGCTCCTCGAGCTGCCGCTTACCGTCGATCCCGAGGGCGGCAGGGCCCAGGGATGGATCGCCCGGGAAGAGCGCGGCGCGTCGCTCGACCTCGAACGGCGGGAATGGGCGCTCGGCAACCGGACCGGCCGGTTCGAGCCGGCGCTCGCTCAGATCCTGGAGGGCGACCTCTACCTCGGCACGCCCCTTCTCTCCTCCTGGCTCGCCATCGACTTCGCCGTGGACCGGGGAGCGCTGTCGCTCTCGGTCTCGCCCCGGGAGCGGCTCCCGCTCCAGGAGCGCTGGGAGCGGGAGGAGAGCCGGCTCGGCCTCCGGGCCGGGGGCCCGGAAGAGGGGCAGCCGCGGTTCATCCTGGAACCCTACCCCTACGAGCTGGCGGGTTGGCCCACGATCGACGGCAGCGTGAGGTTCGCCCTGGGTACCGGCGAGCAGGGCCGCACGGCCGAGCTCCGTCCGTCGCTCCTCGCGCGCGGCGACCTGCTGGCGATGACGGCGGGGCTCCTGGTCTCCGGCGACGAGGCCCGGCTCAGCCTGGAGCGCGCGCTCGGCGGCACCGCTTGGCGGATCGGGGACGTGGGGGTGCGCCCCGATCCGCTCGTCTCCCGGGGGCACGCGGGGCGGGGACTCGTGATCGATCACGATCCAGACCCGAATCCAGTCGCGAGCTCCGGGCGCACGACCCTGGCCGGCGATGCGCTGCCGGGATGGGAAGTGGAGCTGTACCGCGATGCCATCCTCCTCGATTTCCAGCGGATCGGCGAGGAGGGCCGCTACGAGTTCCGCGACGTCCCTCTGCAGCCCGGGTTGAACCGGTTCCGGCTGGTGTCCTACGGCCCGCGCGGTGAACGGCGCGAGGAGGAGGAGAGGATCCTCTCCTCGGCTGACCTGCCCCCCGCCGGCGCCACGGGCTGGCGCCTGGGCATCGTTCAGCCCGGTACCGGGCTCCTGCGGGATGCGGCGATGGTGCCCTCCGTGCGGCCGGACGAGGCCCGTCCCGGAGGCCTCCTGGGGTCGTTCGAGCTGGAGCGCGGCGTTTCGCGCCTCCTCTCCTGGAACCTGGGGCTCTCGAGCCTGGCGCTGAACGAGGGGCGCCACGACTATCTCGGACTCGGCCTCCGCACCGCGCTGCCCGGCGGCTCGGGCCAACTCCGCTTCACGCGCGACCTGGCCGGCGGCTGGGCGGGCCAGCTCCAGGCCCGGGGGACCTTCGGGCCTCTCCAGGTCGAGGCGGACCAGGTGGAGCTGCGGGGCTTTCGCGCCGACGGAGAGGAAAACCGCACCTTGCGGAGCCGCACCCGGATCTGGCTCTCCACCCAGGCGCCGCCTCTGCCCGGGCGGCTCTTCGGCGGAGCGGGGCTCCCGCTCTCGCTGCTCGCCACCCGGAGGGTGACGGCGGAGGGGGAGAGCCTCTCCCTGCAGGCAGCCTCTTCGCTCTCCCTGTTCGTGGGGTCCTCGGTCGTCGGCAACCGGTGGCAGGTGGCGCTCGCCGACGGCAGTCTGTCGGCAGCGGGCAGCCTGCTGTGGAGCGGCCGTCTCCGCGGGGCCGGTCTGCGCGGAAACCTGAGCTATCAGCTCGCTCCCCGGCCGGTCCTCTCCGACTTGACGCTCCAGGCCGAGACCTCCCTGGGGCGGAACCTGGCCGGGCGCCTCGGCCTGAGCCAGGGCCTCGGGGAATCCAGGACATCGCTGTCGGCCGGCCTCGATTGGAAGCGGGACGGCTTCCTCCTCGGCGCGACCCTCGGGGTGACGAGCCGTGGCCGGGTCGAGCTGGGCGGCGCGCTCTCCTTCAGCCTCGGGCGGGATCCTCAGGCAAAGCGCTTCCGCATGCGGGGGGCGGCCGGAGCCTCGCAGGGCGCGGTCTCCGCGCGGGTCTTTCTCGACGCCGACCACGACGGCCGGTTCGGCCCCGGGGACACTCCTCTGCCCGGAGTGCGGTTCGAATCCGGCAGCGCCATGCCCGCCGCCACGACCGGGAAGGATGGCATCGCCTGGATCCAGGTCGCCCCGAACCATCCCGTGGATCTTTCGATCGCCGAGAAGAGCCTGGCCGACCCGGCCTGGGTCCCGGCGCGGCGCGGCGTCTCCTTCGTCCCCCGTCCCGGCGCGGCCCGGGCCGTGGACTTCCCCCTAGTGGTGACCGGCGAGATCGAGGGCACCGTCCACCTGCGCCGCGGGGACGAGCGGAGCGAAGCCTCCAATGTCCGCGTGCAGCTCTGCGACGCCGCCGGGGAGGTGGTGCAGGAGGTCAGGAGCCAATTCGACGGCTTCTATCTTTTCGAGCGCGTGGCGCCGGGCAGGTACACGATCCGGGTCGAGCCCGGGCAACTCGAACGGCTGCGGCTCACCGCCCGGATCGAAGCGCCTGCCATTGAGTTGCGGAGCGGCGAGCTCCACCGAGGCGCCGGGATCGAGCTGCTGCCGAATCCGCTGTGAAGAGTCCGAGCTCCCGTTGACGCGCATATGCCGGGTTGCGCTAGAATCGTCGCAACGTGGAAAACATTGCATTGGGGAGGAGGGGTCCTGCCGCGGAGCAGGCTGAGAAGGTCGGCCCCTATCGTCTGGAGCACCGGCTCGGGGCGGGCGGCATGGGTGCGGTCTGGCGCGCCCGGGACGAGCGCCTGAAACGCGCCGTCGCCTTGAAGCGCATTCTCCCGACCGCCAACGAAGATCCGAGGCTTCGGGAACGTTTTCGCCGTGAAGCCGAAGCCGTGGCGCGCCTGAACCATCCGGCCATCATCCATATCTACGACATTGTCGAGACGGAGGACAGCGACTGGATTGTGATGGAGCTCGTGGAGGGGTGGACCTTGCACGAGCTCCTGCGGCACGAAGGCCCCCTCGATCCGCAGCGCGTCCTGCGCCTCGGCCGCGACGTCGCCGAAGGGCTGGCCGAAGCGCATTCCCAAGGCTTCATTCACCGGGATCTCAAGGCGCCAAACGTGATGACGACCCCCTCCGGGCGTGCCAAGATCCTCGACTTCGGCG
>DASPJI010000178.1:0-3468 GCA_035628695.1 Thermoanaerobaculia bacterium
GGTGCTCGCTGACCAACCAGTACGGCACCTCCGAGATCCACGTGGTGACCAGCTTCCGGCTGCCGGAGGGGGCCGACGGCTGGCCCGAGATCGCACCGGTCGGGCGCCCGGTCGCCAACTCGCAGGTCTATCTGCTGGACCCCGGGATGCAGCCGCTCTCCGTAGGGGTCCTGGGCGAGTTGTACGCCGGCGGCGCCTGTCTAGCCCGCGGCTACCTCGGCGCGCCGGTGCAGACGGCGGCGAAGTTCGTCCCCGATCCCTTCGCGGCGCGGCGGGGCGAGGCCGGGGCACGCCTGTACCGCACCGGCGACTTGGCGCGCCAGCTGCCGGACGGCCGCGTCGAGTGGTTCGGCCGCATTGACAACCAGGTCCGGATCCGCGGCTTCCGGGTAGAGCTGGGAGAGGTCGAGACCGCGGTCAAGCAGCACCTGGAGGTGCGCAATGCCGCCGTGCTCTCCCTGCCGGGCCCCGGCGGCAACCCCCGGCTGGTCGCCTATGTCGTGCCCCGCGAGGGGACCGAGGTGCCGGACGACCTGCGCCCCTTCCTCAAGGCGAAGCTGCCCGAGCACATGGTGCCGGCGGTGTTCGTGCCCATGGCGGCCCTGCCGCTGAACGCCAACGGCAAGCTCGACTTCGACGCCCTGCCCGACCCCGGCAAGGATGCCGCCGAAACGGGCTTCGTGGCACCGTTCGGACCGGTCGAGGAGATGGTCGCCCAGATCCTCGCGAAGATCCTCAACGCGCCCCGCGTCGGAGCGCACGACAACTTCTTTGAGCTGGGCGGCCATTCACTGCTCGCCACGCAGGTGACCAACCGGATCCGGCGCAACTTCGCCATCGATCTGCCACTCCGCACCTTCTTCGAGGGTCCCACGGTGTCCGAGCTGGCGCGCGCCGTAGGGGCCCTGGAAGCCAAGCCGGGCCGCTCCGAGAAGATCGCCCGCGCCTTCCTCCAGGCGGGCAGCCTGTCGGGCGCCGAGCTGGCGGAGAAGCTCCGGACGAGCCGGCCGGCCGTGGCGGCAGAGGCCACCCCGGAGAGAGACCGGCAGCCGGCCGCCGAGTCGGTGGTGCGTCTCACCGCCGACGAGCGCGCGCACCTGCGCCGGCTCCACGAGGGGGTGTCGCTCGATCCCTACACCCACCTCGAGAGCTTCGTCCTGCAGGCGAAGCTGGTCTTTCACCAGATGCCCGAAAGGCTCCGCCTGGCCCTGCTCGAGTTCGGACGCAAGGGCAATCTCGACAGCGTCTTGCTGCTCCAGGACCTACCGCAGGATCCGATGCTCCCGCCGACGCCGACTCTCTCCAACCAGGCGACCGGCAAGACGACGTTCGCCAGCGAGCTGTGGCTGTGTGCGGTGGCGGCGGCCTTCGGCGAGCCGGTGGGCTATCTCCAGGAGAAGCGGGGCAGCGTCCTCCAGGACCTGTTCCCGACCCCGTCCAATGCGAGCGCGCAGTCGTCCGAGAGTTCGGCGGTGCTGCTGGCCTTCCACACCGAGGCCGCCTTCCACCCTTTCATGCCGGACTACGTGCTGCTCTACGGACTGCGCCAGGACCCGCACAAGGAGGCGCGGACGATGTTCGCCAGCGTCCGCCGCTTCCTGCACCTGCTGAGCCCCGAGGACCAGGAGACGCTGTTCACCCCCGTGTTCCGGACGGGCATCGACTACTCCTTCGGCAACACCACGGGGGAGCGCGGGACCGGGCCCCTGGTCGCGGTGCTCTACGGCGACCGGCAAGATCCGTTCATGCGCTACGACCTCGACCTGATGGTCGGCCAGACGCCGACGGCGTGCCGGGTCCTGGAGGTCGTGCGCGACCTGATCGACCAGACGCAACGGGAAGTCGTGATCGAGCCGGGGAGCCTGGTGATACTCGACAACCGGCGCAGCGTCCACGCGCGCTCGGTGTTCCGGGCCGCCTTCGACGGCCGGGACCGCTGGCTGCAGCGCATGGCCGTGGTGCGCGACCTCGATGCCTCGGTGGGCGACCGGGTCCGCGGCACACGGGTCATCGCCACCGATTTCTCCAGATATCTCACCAGCAGTGACCGGGCGATTTCCGCAGGAGAACGTGAATGATCGATTGGAGTAACGCCGATCAGGACGAGCTGTCCCCTGCGGCGCGCGAATATCTCGAGTTGCTGCTCCGCGAGGAGGGGGTGGAGCTCGACAGCACCGGAACGATCGGTCCGCGCGGCTCAGCCGCAGTCGAGCTCTCGTTCGCCCAGCAGCGGCTCTGGTTCCTCGCCCAGCTCGAGCCCGGAAGCACCGCCTACAACGTGCCCGCCGCCCTGCGGCTCTCCGGGGCTCTCGACGTCGCTGCGCTGGCGCGGAGCCTGGGTGAGGTGGTGCGGCGTCACGAGGTGCTGCGGACCGCCATCCGCACCGTCGCTGGCCAGCCGGCCGCGGAGATCATCGAGATGAAGGGGCCCTTCCCGTTGCCCTTGGTCGATCTCTCCGGCCTCCCACCGGCGCGGAGGCGTGGCGAGGCCGGCGGGCTCGTAGAACGAGAGGAGCTCCGTCCCTTCGACCTCACGCATGCGCCCCTGCTGCGCAGCACGATCGTTGTCCTCGGGCCCGCCGAGCACCTCGCCCTCCTGACGATGCACCACATCGTCAGCGACGGCTGGTCGGTGGGGGTGCTGGTGCGCGAAATGGGGGCGCTCTACGAGGCCTTCCGACAGGGACGCCCCTTGCCGCTGCCGCCGCTGTCGATCCAGTACGCCGACTTCGCCTCGTGGCAGCGGCGCGAGCTCACCGGCGACACGCTGGCGCGCCATCTCGGCTACTGGCGCGAGCGGCTGGCCGGCGCGCCGCCGGTGATCACCTTGCCCACCGACCGGCCGCGGCCCCCGGTGCGCGACCTGCGCGGCGCCCGTCTTCCGGTCCGGCTCCCCTCTCCTCTCGGCGAAGCTGCCGACGCCCTCGGCCAATTGTACGGGGCGACGCCGTTCATGACCCTGCTCGCGATGATCGCCACCTGGCTCCATCGCCACGGCGCCGGCGAGGACCTAGTCGTCGGCTCGCCCATCGCCAACCGCACGCGGGCCGAGCTCGAGGGCCTGATCGGGTTCTTCGCCAACAACGTCGTGCTGCGCCTCGGCCTCGGCGACAACCCGACCTGGCGTGACCTCCTCGCCCGTACGCGCGAGGTCACCCTCGGCGCCTACGAGCATCAGGACCTTCCCTTCGAGAAGATCGTCGAGGAGCTGGTGCCCGCCCGCGACCTCGGCTACAACCCGCTGTTCCAGGTGGTGGTGGCGCTGCAGAACACGCCGGTGCCGGCCCTCTCCCTCGCCGGGCTCACCCTCGGCGACTGGGATCTCGCGCTGTCCACCGCCCGCTTCGATCTCGTCGTCGAGATGGAGGAGGAGCGGCGCTGGCAAGGACACATCGAATACGCCACCGACCTCTTCGACGCTGCCACCGTCGAACGCATGGCGGGCCACCTGACCGAGCTGATGCGGGG
>DASPJI010000179.1:0-2124 GCA_035628695.1 Thermoanaerobaculia bacterium
GCGGGATCGATCATTCCACCTGGCTGAATTCCGGCCTGTACCGGACGGTGCCGCGGCACCCCGCGAGGGCTCCCGGCGTCAGCTCCAGGGCCATGAACACCTCGTCCGGCACCGGGTACTCGCAGCCGAGGCCGAAGCGGCTGGCAGGCACGAAGCCGAAGCGCGGGTAGTACTCCGGATGGCCCAGCACCACCACGGCCTCGATACCCGCGTCCCGGCAGGCGGCGAGGCCGCGCTCCACCAGAGCCGAGCCGATCCCGTCGCGCTGGCGTCCGGGGAGGACGGCCATCGGGGCGAGGCCGGCGATGGAGCGGTCGCAGCCGTCGAGGGTGACCGGACTGAAGAGGATGTGGCCGACCACCTCCCCCGCGTCGCCCACCTTGTCGACGGCGACGAGGGAGGCGACGACGGCGCCCGCCTCCCACAGGAGGTCCACCAGGCGGGCCTCCTCCTCGCGCCCGAAGGCGGCGCTGTTCACCTGGTGGACGGCGGGGACGTCCTCGGGCTGCTCCGGCCGGATCTCCATGGCGCGCCGATCGCCCTACCGGGCCTTCTTCGCTCCGCCCTTCTTCTGTTTGGCGTTCTGGACCGCCTTGCGGACGTTGGTTTCGAGGTCCTTGAGGACCTTGTCGGACCAGCCGCGGCTCTGGTAGACGACCTTGCCTTCGGGATCGACCACCAGGTAGGTGGGGAAGGTGCTGATCTGGAAGGTCCGGTAGGTCAGCATCTTGCTGCGGTCCCAGTACTGCGGCCAGCCGATCTTCTCCTTGGCGACGTAGCTCTGGAGCCTCTGGCCGTCGTCGTCGACGCTGATGCCCAGGATCATGAAGTTGTCCTTGGCCAGCGAGGCGGCGAGGGACTTGAGGTGGGGCGTCGCCTGGAGGCAGGGGACGCACCAGGTGGCCCAGAAATCCAGGAGCACCACCTTGCCCCGCAGGTCGGAGGCGGCAAACTTCTTGCCGTCCAGCGTGACGACGGAGAACTCGGGCAGGCGCTCCAGCTTGGGGACCGGCGGCACCTGCCCGGAGGCGGGAGCCGGCGAGCCGGCCAGCAGGCCCATGACCAGGACGGCCAGGACCAGGGAGAGGGACGGGAGCGGGCGGATCATCGAACGCATACGGTAGCCTCCTCGACAGACGGTACTTTAGAACGGATGGACCCCGATGCAAGTTCCCGGCTATGCTCCGGGCAACTTGGCTCCCATCGACCCCCAGGACCGGGCCTCCATCGCGCCGCCGCCACGGAACCTCCCTCCGGCGGTCACGGCGGCGGCCCTGCTCGCGGCGGCGGTCTTCCCGACCTTCGCCACCTGGCTCTACTTCGTCGTCCTCCCGGGCGGACCCTGGGCGCTGACGGTCTACGCGGTGGCCAAGGGGCTGCAGTTCTCCTTCCCGCTGGTCTGGACGCTGTGGGTGCTGCGGGTGCCGCTCCGCCTGCGCGGGGTGGAGGCGCGCCGCGACCTGCTGCCGGGGGCGCTCTCGGGGGCGGCGATCCTCGCCGTCCTCTTCGGGCTCTGGCGGCCGCTCACCACGCTGCCGGCGCTCGGCGGCGTTCCGGTCGCCATCGCTGCCAAGATGGACGCCTTCGGGATCGTCTCGCCGGGGGCGTTCCTGCTCCTCGCCGCCTTCTACTCGGTGATCCACTCGCTGCTGGAGGAGTACTACTGGCGCTGGTTCCTGCTGGGGGGGCTGCGCCGGCGGATGTCCCCGGCGGCGGCCCTGGCGCTGTCGAGCCTCGCCTTCATGTCCCATCACGTGCTGGTGCTCGGCGAATTCCTGGGGGGCTACGGCGCCGCCACCTGGCTCCTGGCCCTTGCCGTCGCCGGGGCCGGCGCCCTGTGGTCCTGGCTCTACCTGCGCAGCGGCGCCCTCTACGCGCCGTGGCTCAGCCACGCCTGCGCCGACGCCGGCCTGATGGCGATCGGCTACTGGTTGTGGCGGACGATGGGATAGTCAGGGCTAACGCGGCCGGATGCAGCGCAGGCGGATCTTGTCGTCGTCCATGACGTAGCAGAAGCTCCCCTCGGTGTCGATGGCGAGCCCCTCGATCTTGGTCTCGTCGCCGGCGAGGTGGACCGGCTCGGTGCGGATCGGCCCGGGGGAGGCGCCCTCCAGGGTGACGCGG
>DASPJI010000180.1:0-4470 GCA_035628695.1 Thermoanaerobaculia bacterium
ACCACTTGGAGCAGGCGCGGCTGCAGCTCACCCGCGCCCCCCGGCCGCTGCCGCGGCTGGAGCTCAACCCGGCCGTCGAGTCGCTCTTCGACTATCGCTACGAGGACATCTCCTTCGCCGGGTACGATCCCCACCCGGCCATCAAGGCACCCATCGCCGTATGAGGGTGTCGCTGATCGTGGCGATGGCGGCCGGCGGCGTCATCGGGAGGGACAACCGCCTACCCTGGCACCTGCCGGCCGACCTGAAGCGCTTCAAGCGGCTGACCATGGGGCATCCGCTGGTGGTGGGCCGCAAGACCTACGAGTCGATCGGCCGGCCATTGCCGGGGAGGACCATGGTGGTGGTGACGCGCGACGCCGGCTATGCTCCGCCCGGCGTCCGGGTCGCCCACTCGGTGGACGAGGCCCTGGAGGCCGCCGCGGCGGCCGAGGGGGGCGACGAGGTGTTCGTGGCCGGCGGCGCCGAGATCTACCGTCAGACGCTCTCCCGCGCCGACCGCCTCCACCTGACGCGGATCGACGCGGAGTTTCCCGGTGACGCGCGCTTCCCCGATCTCGACGAGTCGCAGTGGCGGCTGGTCGAGGAGGAGCGCCACGAGCCTACCGACGAGGTGCCGTTTGCCTATGCGTTTCAGATGTTTGACCGTACTGGCGCTGCTCCTGGCGCTGTCCTGTGATCAGCGGGCCGAGACCGAGACCAGCCAGCGGGCGGCGGAGGTCACGGACCGGGTACGGGTGTTCCTGATCGCCCCCCAGGACGGCGGCGTGGTCGGCCAGCGGATCGGCTGCGGCGACAGCGCGGTGCCGGTGGAGGTGACGCTGCCGCGGGCCGAGCCGGCGCTCCACGGGGCGTTCCATTCCCTGCTCGGCAGGCGCTCCCGGAACGACCCCGCCTCGGGCTACTACAACGCCCTCTATGCGTCCCCTCTCGAGTTGCAGCGGATCGAGCGGGTGGGCGGCGAAGCCCGAGTCCACCTGACGGGCTACCTGGAGATCGGCGACTCCTGCGACGGCCAGCGCGCCCTCGCGCAGCTCACCGAGACCGCGCTCCAGTTCCAGGACGTCCAGAGGGTGCAGCTCTGGCTGGACGGCAAGCCGTTGCGCGATCTGCTGTTCAAGTCCGGGAAGACGGCGGGCTGACGGCGCGGCTCAGCGCGCTCTGCCGGCCCAGCGCTGCAGCTCGACCAGCTCCGGCCAGCGCCCCACCGTCGAGGCGTCGAAGGTGCGCAGGCGCTCGAAGGCGAGCAGGAGCCCGCGTCGCGCCGCTTCGGCGCCGAGGCGCTCCAGGTCCAGCTTTTCCCATAGGCGGCGCCAGAACTGGAAGGCGGTGATGGCGTCGAGCGGGGACTCCTCGAGCTGCCAGAGGGCCAGCAGGTCCAGCAGGGCGTCCTCGGCGCTCAGCAGCCGGACGTCCCCGGTTCCCGGCGACAGGACGGTGGTCCGCTGCTGGGGATCGAGCCGGCGGCCCACCACCTCCAGGGCGACGTCGCCGGCCTCGTGGCTCCACAGGCCGTCCTTCTCCTGGAAGCCGGCGGCCTTGAGGCGGCGCGACACCGTCGCGGGAATCGCGCCGGCGAACTCCAGGACATCCGCGGAGTACGCCCCCTCGGAGAGGAGCTCCACCGCCCCCTCCCCCACCAGGACCGGGATCTCGGGCTCGGGCTGGCCGGCGTAGAGGCCCTGGAACCACGAGGCCACCGCGGCCGTCCTTTCCGGGCCCTCGGCGAGCCGCAGAGATGATTCCAGATCCGTGAACGAAGGGTGTCTCACCGGGCGTATTCTAATCATCTGAAAAGGCAGGGGAAAGCGGAGGGTGGACCGGGGCGCTCGCTACACGCGCGAGACGCCCCGATCCGGAGGGGGCTCAGTTGACCGGCACGCAGCGGCAGCAGTCGTTCGGCTTGGGAGCCCAGACCGTGCCGGTAGGGCACTCCATGCAGCGCACCAGCGAACAGTCCACGGCCGCATCAGCCTTCGGCGCGGACACCTGAACGGCGCCCAGGGCGCCGGCGATCACCAGACCAGCCAGAATCAGCTTCTTCATTGGGTACTTCTCCTTGAAAGTGGAGAGAGCTTCTTGCCTCTCCCGTCAAAACACCAGATCCTGCTCCGCAACGACGCGGCTCAGGCCTTGACCCCCGGCCGTTGCCGGGATCGGCGAGGGGAGCCCTCGGGTCGAATGACTTCTTCCGGGGTGCATCCTCTAGGTGCGGCGAGAGGGCCAAAGCGGGAAACCCGGGCTCCCCGTGCGGCCCTTCTACCCGCTGGCTTCCATAGCTATCAACGAATGAGCTACGGAGTTCCCCTCACCCTGGGGGATTCTTTTTCGCGGGAGGCGGGAGGGGTGGGGAGTGCGCGAAAGGCCGGGCGGCAGGCCCGCCCGGCCGGAGCTCGGTCAGATCTTCTTGCAGCGGCAGCAGTTGTTGCCCTGCGGCTCGAGCACGGTGCCCTCGGGGCAGGGCAGGCAGCGAACCGAGGAGCAATCCAGCGGGACCTTCTCCACCTCGTTGGCGGTCAGATGCGTCGCGCCGATGGCGCTCAGCGTCACGATACCGGCAAGGATCAATCTCTTCATGGCAGGTACTCCTTCTACATCTTCACGGCGAGACTGCATGACTCGCCATGTTGGGGCGGTTTTCAGCCCCGACCGGCGCGCTCGCGGAACCAGGCCGCGGTGCGCTCCAGACCTTGCGACATGGGGATGGGCTCGGGGAGGCCGAGGTCGGCGCGCAGGCGACCGGCGTCGATGACGGAGCGCTGTTGCTCTCCCGGCTTGGCGGGACCGTGCTGGGGGGCAGAGTCGCTCCCCACGGCGCGGGCGATCTCGCGGTAGAGCTCCACCACGGAGGTCTCGATCCCGGTCCCCACGTTGTAGATGTTGAACCCCGGCCGGCCGGTGGCGGCGACGTTGGCGCGCACCACGTCCGAGACGTGGACGTAGTCGCGGGTCTGCTTGCCCTCGCCGTTAATGGTGGGCGTCTGCCCGGCCAGGAGGCGGTTGAGGAAGATGGCGACGACGCCGGCCTCGCCGTGGGGGTTCTGCCGCTCGCCGTAGACATTGGCGTACCGCAGGCAGGTGACGTCCAGGCCGTAGGCGACGTTATAGAAGAAGAGGTAGCGCTCCGCCGCCAGCTTGCTGACGCCGTAGGGGGAGACCGGGCGCGCCGGGTGGTCCTCGGTGGCCGGGAAGAAGTCCTGCTCGCCGTAGATGGCTCCCCCGGTCGAGGCGAAGATCACCTGGCGGACCTTGCCGTGCCGGGCGGCCTCGAAAAGGTTGAGGCTCCCCACGACGTTGACCTCGGCGTCGAACATCGGGTCCTCCACCGACTTGCGCACGTCCATCTGCGCCGCGTGGTGGATCAGGACGTCCACGCCCCCTTCGCGCACCAGGGCCGCGGCCTCGGGCGAGCGGATATCCAGCACGTGCAGCTCGGCCCCTTCCGGAACGTTCTCCCGGCGGCCACTCGACAGGTTGTCCAGTACCAGCACACGGTCTCCGGCGGACACGAAGGCGTCCGCGACATGAGAGCCGATGAATCCTGCTCCTCCGGTGATACAGACTGTACGGTTCACGCGCGCGTTCTCCTCCCTCAAAGCGCCACTCTCGGCGCCGGAGCTTACAGCAAGAGCCGGGCCAACGCGCCTCGCATGGGTCTGGCGCGGCGGGTGTGGTAGGGTGCCGCCCCAGGATGAGAGCGCAACCCCTGTCGTGGGAGGGGGACCCGGCCCGGGTCCCCCCCGACCGGCAGCCGGGACCGGTGGACGTCGTCGTGCCGGTCTACGGCGCGCCGGAGGCCTTCGCGCGCTGCGTCGAGAGCCTCCTCGCCCACACCGATCTGGAGCGCGACCGGCTGGTGGTGGTCCTGGACGGCCCGCAGCCCGCCGCCACCATGGAGCTGACCGGGCGGCTCCATCAGCAGCGCCCGGAGGGGGTCTCGGTGCTGCAGAACCCTGCCCGCCAGGGGTTCGTGGCCAGCGTCAACCGGGGGATGTCGCAGTCCGACCGGGACGTGGTGCTCCTCAACAGCGACACCCGGGTGACGGAGCGCTGGCTCGCCAAGCTCCAGCAGGCGGCCTACTCGGCGCCGGAGATCGCCACGGTGACGCCGTTCTCGAACAGCGCCACGATCTGCTCGCTCCCCCGCTTCCTCGAGACCAACACCCTGCCCGCGGGCTGGGACGTGGACTCCTTCGCCCGGCTGGTCGAGTCGCGCTCGCGCCACGCCTACCCGCGCCTGCCCACCGGCGTCGGCGTCTGCCTCTATATCAAGAGGAAGGTGCTGGACGATCTCGGCCTCTTCGACGAGAAGAGCTTCGGCATCGGCTACGGCGAGGAGAGCGAGTTCTGCATGCGGGCGTTGAAGGAGGGCTACGCCCACGTGCTGGACGACGCCACCTTCATCTACCACGAGGGGCAGCGCAGCTTCGGCTCCACCCGGGGGCACCGGGTGCACGACGCCCACAAGGC
>DASPJI010000181.1:0-6740 GCA_035628695.1 Thermoanaerobaculia bacterium
TTCGCCGAGGCCGACGACCTCGCCAGCCCCCGCAACGCCCTCCAGGAGGAGCGCTTCGAGGAGGTGCTGCGCCTCCTCACTCCGGACGAGCTCCAGGGCGTCGAGCTCCACATGGCGAACAGCGCCGCCACCCTGTTCCACCCCGAGAGCCGTTACACTCTCGCACGGCTGGGGCTGGCGCTCTACGGGCTCGACCCCACCCAGCGGCGGCCGCGCAAGCGGGACCGGCAGGGGCCGGAGGCCACGTCGGACCTGCGGCCGGTCATGTCGGTGTCGGCGCGCATCGTGCAGCTCCGCGACGTACCCGCGGGCACGCCCCTGTCGTATGGTGGACGGACGGTCACCCGGCGCCGCAGCCGCATCGCCGTGGTGCCGGTCGGGTATGCCGACGGCTACGCCTGGCGGCTCACCGGCCGCGCCCAGGCCCTGATCCGGGGGCGGCGGGTGCCGGTCGCGGGCTCGGTCACCATGGACATGACCCTCCTGGACGTGACCGACACCGGCGCCGACCTGGGGGAAGAGGTGGTGCTCATGGGACGGCAGGGGAGGGAGGAGATCACCGCCGTGGAGCTGGCCGCCGCCGCCGGCACGATCTCCTGGGAGATCCTGTGCCATCTGGGACTGCGGCTGCCGCGGCGCTATCTGCGCGGTGGGGAGGTGGAAGAGGTGATGTCGCGATTCTCACGGGAGGACGCCTGAGCGTGCGCCTCCCCGGCCCCGTCGAGGGGTTCTTCACCCAGATGGGCCGGTTCGTCCAGATGATCGGGCGGGTCTTCGCCTGGACACTCCGGCCGCCGTACGACTGGCGCGAATGGCTGCGCCAGATGGTGCGCGTAGGCGTGGACTCCATCCCCGTCGTCTTCCTCACTACCCTGTTCACCGGCATGGTCCTGGCGCTCCAGACCTTCACCACGCTGCGCCGCTTCAACGCCGAGAACTTCGTCGGCTCGCTCGTCGCCCTGTCGATGGTGCGCGAGCTGGCGGCGGTGCTCTCCGGCCTGATCGTCGCCGGCCGCGCCGGCTCGGCCATGGGTGCCGAGCTCGGCACCATGCGTGTCACCGAGCAGATCGACGCGCTCGAGGTGATGGCCACCGACCCGGTCCACTACCTGGTGGTGCCGCGCGTCTGGGCGACCACCCTCATGCTGCCGCTGCTCGTCGGCATGGGCAACGCCGTCGGCATCGCGGGCGGGTATTTGGTCGCGGTGGTGCTGATGGGGGCGAACCCCGTCGCCTACGTGGACAACACCTTCCAGTTCCTGGAGCTGAACGACCTGTTCTCGGGCCTCATCAAGGCGGCGGTCTTCGGCTTCCTGCTCGCGGTGATCGGCTGCCTGCAGGGCTTCTACACCACCGGCGGCGCCGAGGGGGTGGGCCGGTCCACCACCTCCGCCGTGGTGGTGGCGAGCATCGCCATCCTCGTCGCGGACTTCTTCCTCACCCGTCTGCTGTTCTGAGCGCCATGGCGAGCAACCCATCCCCCGTGCAGATCCGCATCCAGGGCCTGGAGAAGTCCTTCGGCCCCAAGCGGGTGCTCGACGGCGTCGACGTCGACATCGCGCGCGGCGAGGCGCTGGTGATCATCGGCGGCTCCGGCACCGGCAAGAGCGTGCTCCTGAAACACGTCATCGGCCTGTTGAAACCCGACGCCGGGACGATCCAGGTGGACGGCGTGGCGGTCGAGACGCTCGGCAACCGCGAGATCACCGAGTTCCGCCGGAAATTCGGCATGTCCTTCCAGGAGGGCGCGCTGTTCGACTCCATGACTGTCTTCCAGAACGTGGCCTTCCCCTTGCAGCGGCTGACGAAGATGAGCCGGGGAGAGGTGCGCGACCGGGTGGAGGAGTGCCTCGCCATGGTGCGCCTGGAGGGGGTGGGGGACAAGCTGCCGTCGCAGCTCTCGGGCGGCATGCGGCGCCGGGTCGGCTTCGCCCGCGCGGTGGCCCACCGGCCGGAGATCCTGCTCTTCGACGAGCCCACCACCGGCCTCGACCCGGTGACCACGGCGCTCATCGACGAGGTGATCATCGACCTGTCGGGGCGGCTGGAGTGCACGACGCTCACCATCACCCACGACATGGAGAGCGCCTTCCGCATCGGCGACCGGATCGCCATGATCCACCGGGGTAAGATCGTCGCCGAGGCGCCGCCGGAGGAGTTCCGGCGGCTGGAGGATCCACGGGTCCAGCAGTTCATCCACGGCCGGGCCGACGGCCCGCTCACGGACGAGACGGGCCCGCCGGCGCAGCAGGTGGGACCCACGGGCGGGGAGGGCCCGCGGACGATTTAGCTCCGCGGGCGGACAGGGGAACCTATGTCGAACGTCATCAAGGTCGGTCTTTTCGCGACCGTCTGTCTGATCATCCTGGCATTCCTCATCTGGCAGATCGAGGACATCAACCCCTTCAAGCAGGAGGGGAGCCAGTTGAGCGCCCGGTTCGCCACCGTCGCCGGCCTCGACGACAAGGCGCCGGTGCGCGTCGCCGGCGTGCGCGTCGGCCGGGTGGACGGCATCACCCTCGATGGACGCCAGGCCCGCGTGCGCCTGGTCCTCGACCAGCCGCTCGACCTGCCGGTGGGAACGGTGGCGCGAATCTCCAGCCTCGGCCTCCTCGGCGACAAGTACATCGAGCTGATCCCCGGCCCCGCCGGCGGCCCGCCGCTGCCGCCGGACGCCGTCCTGCCCGGCACCACCCCGCCGAGCTTCGACGAGGCCATGGCCAAGCTCAATCAGATCGGCGACTCCATCCAGCAGGTGACCGGCTCGCTCGGCGGCTCCGACCTGGGGGGCAACATCAACCGGCTGATCGAGGACGTGGTGCTGACCAGCCGCGAGATCCGGCTGCTGGTGGCGGAGAACCGGGCGAACGTCGCCTCCGCCGTGCGCAACTTCGATCAGGTGGGCTCGACGCTCGCGACCGAGCTGCCGCGCCTGTCGAACCAGATGAACCGCACGCTCGACCAGATCGCCCGCCTGGTGGAGGACAACCGGGGCAACTTCGATCAGAGCCTGGAGAACGTCCGGGACTTGACGTCGAAGCTGCAGACCTCGGCGGACAACCTCAACGCCATCTCGGGGAAGATCGCGAGCGGCGAGGGGACGATCGGCAAGCTGGTCAACGACGACGAGGCCTACAACGAGGTGATCTCGACGCTCGACAGCATCCAGGGGGGCGTCGAGACCCTGAGCGGCACCATCGGCGCCATCAGCCGGTTCCGGATCGACCTCGACATGCAGGCCTACGTCCTCTCCGACGAGGTGGAGAGCCCGGGCGGCACGCCGTCACGCACCCAGACCAGCTTCCATCTCGACATCGACCCGCAGGACAACAAGCGTCTCTACCGGGTCGGCCTCTCCAGCACCCCCTATGGCGACCGCAAGGAGAAGCAGCAGACCATCACCGTCACCAATCCGGACGGCAGCGTCGAGACCACGACCATCGACACGCTGACGGAGGAGCGGAGCTACGTGATGACCGGCCTCTTCGGCTACCAGGCGCCGCGCGACCTGCGGCTCTGGGCGGGGATCATCGAGGACTCGGGAGGTGCCCAGGTGGACTACCCGCTCTTCGACCGCCGTCTCTGGCTCACCTTCCAGGCCTTCGACTTCGGCCGCCCGCAGGACCAGGACCCCCATCTGCGGCTCCAGGGGCGCTACCAGTTCCATCCCAACCTCTACCTCGTGGGAGGCTGGGACGATCCGCTGGAGAACAACGCCATCTTCCTGGGCGGCGGCATCCGCTGGAACGACGAGAACATCAAGTACCTGCTGGGCGCGGCGGGCGGGGCGCTGAACTAGGCGCGCCCTCACCCCCCGGCCCCCTCTCCCGCCTCCCCTCACCCCTCCCCGGGAGAGGGGGAGGCGGACAAAATCCTGAGCCTGCGATGGGCGGTGGTGCCTCCCCCCCTGGGTGGAAGGGTGGGAGGGAGCGGGGGAGGTCAGGAGGGGGGTTTTCCTACCTCAGCACCAGTACTCGCGCAGGAAAGTCGTGCAGGTGTACGACTTGCCCTCATGCACGCAACCCAAGGTCGGAACTCCGACCGGGCAGCAGGCTTCGTAGCAGGATAGTGGCTGGGCCGGCGGGAAGGGGATGGCCTGAGTCGGAGTGGCCAGGGCGGTCAGACAGAGGACGACGGCGAACAGGCACAACGCGAGTCTCTTCATTCCTACCTCCAAAGAGAAGGACACCCCCTCATGGGGCGACCAAGACTGCCGTGCTGCTGGTCGCCGAAGCTAGTGCAGTCGATAGCTCAGTGTCAACAAGCCTCCGCGCGCCCCTCGTCGTTTGACAACCCGTCCGTACGGGCCTAGGATCGTTAAACCATGGTCGCTATATAGTTTAGCTCTAGTCCATGGGGCGTCTTCCAGGATGCGGGGGAGTGAATGGCCGAGGTGATCTGGACGGAGTACCTCAAATACCGGGCTGCACTCCGCGGGTTTGACCCCGAGAACATCGAGCAGATCGTGAAGTTCTCCCAGGAGCGATACTTCGACACCGCCACGCAGCGGATGGTGGCTGTTGGACGAGATCGCCATCAGTTGGTCATGATCCCTTATGAAGAAGAGGGCGAGACGGTAACTCCCGTCACTGTTCACGCCACCACCCGGCAACAGATCAGTTTGCGGCTACAGACGGGGAGATTCAGGCCATGAGACCCAAGATGTCCTACTTCTCTGAAGATGATGTCCTGCACCTCGTGATCTCCGAGGACGAGGAAGCCAACAGTGTGGAGCTGAGCCCCAACATCACGGCCGAGCTGAATGAGAAGGGGGAGCTCATCGGCATCGAGATCCTGAAGGCCAGTTCGTTCGTGCGGGATGCGATCCTCGAAGGGGTGCAGGCGCGAGTGCTCAATCTCACCACGGCCACCGAGGGGTGAGGAGGACCTGAACCCCACGATCGTCATCGACAGCGTCGTCTTGGTGTCCTACCTCCTCAGGTCCCGCCGGGCCTACAGCTCCGGCTCCCGCCCCGTGATCTGCCGGAACGCCTGGACGTAGCGGTCCAGCGTCCCCCGGACCACCTCGTCCGCGAGGACGGGCGGCGGTGTCTGGTGGTCCCAGCCGGTCTGGTCCAGCCAGTTGCGGACGTACTGCTTATCGAAGGAGGCGGGCTCCTCGCCCGGGCGCCAGGTCTGGACGTCCCAGTAACGCGAGGAGTCGGGGGTGAGGACCTCGTCGATGAGCAGCAGGTCGCCGGTCTCGGTGAGGCCGAACTCGAACTTGGTGTCGGCGAGGATGAGGTCGCGCTCGGCGGCCCGCGAGGCGCCGCGACGGTAGAGGTCGAGGGTGAGGCCGCGCATCCGCGTCGCCAGCTCGGTCCCGATCACCCCTGCCATGACGTCGAACGAGACGTTCATGTCGTGCCCCTGCTCGGCCTTGGTCGCCGGGGTGAAGATGGGCTCCGGTAGCTGGCTCGCCCGCTGGAGGCCCGCCGGCAGCGCCACGCCGCACACCGTGCCGTCCGCCGTGTACTCGCGGAAGCCGCTGCCGGCGAGGTAGCCGCGGGCCACGCACTCGAAGGGGACCACCCGCGCCTTGCGCACCAGCACCGCCCGGCCGGCGAGCTGGTCGCGGTAGGGGCGCAGCGACTCCGGGAAGCCGGACGGGGCCGTGGCCAGCAGGTGGTTGGGGACGGCGTCCGCCAGGTGCTCGAACCAGAAGTTCGAGAGCTGGTTCAGCACCTTGCCCTTGCCCGGGATGCCCGGCTGCAGGACGAAGTCGTAGGCCGAGATCCTGTCCGTGGCCACGATGAGCAGCGTGTCGCCCAGATCGTAGACGTCGCGGACCTTGCCGCGCCGGGGCGGCGGCAGGCCCGGCAGGTCGGTCTGCCAGAGGATCGCGTCCATCCATCTCCCTCCCGGGTCCCGGGGACCCACGCTAGAAAGGGAACTCTATGACAGATGGTCGCGCTCTGTCCGGGGGCGCTCGCGGCAGTAGAGGGCCTCGTGGTAGGAGCGTCCTTCGCGGAGCTGGTGGATCTTGCCGGCGGCCTCCATCCGGCGAAGCTTGGCGGAGATGCTCCTGGGATCGATGGGGCGGCGCAGGCGCGCGCCGAACCGCTCGCGGACCTCGGCGGCGATCTGACTGGCGCTGAACGGCTCGTCGGCCGCCTTGCCGGCGAGCACGGCGTCCACCATCCGGCTCAGCTTGGAGGGAACGCCCGGGTCGCCCCCCTGGCTTCGGAGCGTCCGCGGGGAGGCCACCTCGAGAACGGCGCCGGCCGTCCGCTTGAAGTCCTCGTAATGCTGCGAGAGCTTCGCCAGCTCGGCGGCATGGTGCTCCCGCTGGCGGCCATGCGCCGCCTCCTGCTCCGCGTGGAGCTCCATCTGCTTGCGGTGGTGCGCCATCTGCGCCTCGAGGTCGGCCAGGACCGCCGCCACGGAGATGTCCGTCATGTCTGCAACGTTACTAGCTCCCCGCGCCTCTCCGCAAGGATTTTTCGTCGCAGAGCAGGGTTCCCGAGGCTCTCGACCCGGCCGGAACGTCGCAGACTTGTGCGGATTCGTCGCATACTCGCACAGCTCTGCGACGAACGAACGCCGCTCTGAGACGTTTGAACGCTGATCTGCGACGTTTGACTCTAGCTCTGCGACGAATGAACAGGGTCACGCGATGATCGGGAGGTGCTTTGCGACGTTTCGGGGCCGCTCTGCGACGATCGGCGCGCCACCGTCGCCGTGCGCGCCGGTGGAGAACACATCGCGCGTGAGGAGATCAGGGAGGGGGCGTGGGGGAG
>DASPJI010000182.1:0-2427 GCA_035628695.1 Thermoanaerobaculia bacterium
GCCCCACCGAGGCGACCATCGTCTGCACCGCCTGGCCCGTGCCCAGCTCCTCCTCCCCTGACCGCACCCTCATCGGTCATCCACTGGAGGGTGTCGAAACGCTGGTGGCGGACCGCTACGGCGAGCCGGTCCTCCTGGGCGCTCCCGGCGAGCTGTGGATCGGCGGTTCCGGGGTGGCCCGCGGCTATCTCCACCGCGACGAGCTGACCGCCGAGCGCTTCGTCGAGAAGGAAGGCCGCCGCTGGTATCGCACGGGCGACCTCGTCCGCCAGCTCCCCGGGCGGGGGGGCGTGCTGGAGTTCCTCGGCCGCACCGACCAGCAGGTGAAGGTGCGCGGCTTCCGCGTCGAGCCGGGGGAGATCGAGACCATCCTTGTCTCTCATCCCCGGATTCGCGAGGCCGTGGTGGCCGCCCGCGACGCCGGTCAGGGTGACCGGCGCCTGGTGGCCTGGTACGTGCCCGCCGGCGAGGACCCCGGCGCCGCGGCAGTGCGCGACTTCCTGGCCGCCCGCTTGCCGGGCTACATGGTGCCGTCGCTCTTCGCGGCCCTCCCCGAGCTGCCTCTGACCACTCACGGCAAGGTCGATCGCGACCGGCTCCCCGAGCCCGAAGCGGCCACCGCCGCCACCGTGGACGGTCCGCACGAGGCGCCGCGCACGCCGGCCGAGGAGCTGGTCGCCGGGGTCTGGTCCGAGATCCTGGGGGTCCCCTCCGTCGGCCGGACCGCCGACTTCTTCGATCTGGGCGGACACTCCCTGCTCGCCACCCGGGTGGTGACGCGGCTGCGGGAGGGGCTGGGAATCGACCTGCTGGTGCGGAGCCTCTTCCAGGCACCGACGGTGGAGGCGCTGGCCCGGGAGTTGGAGGCCCTCCTGGCGGCTGGTGACGGCGAGACAGCGCCGCCCATCGTGCCGGTGCCCCGCGAAGGGGACCTCCCTCTCTCGTTCGCCCAGGAGCGGCTCTGGCTCGTCGAGCGACTGACTCCCGGCACCGCGGCCTACAACATCCCCCTGGCCCTGGAAGTGGAGGGCGCTGCCTCGCCGGCCGCCCTGGAGGCCGCGCTCGGCGAGATGGTGCGGCGCCACGAGGTGCTGCGTACGACCTACGAGGAGCACGAGAGGCTCCCGGTACAGCGCATCGCGCCGGCCGCCCCCTGGACGTTGCCGCTAGTGGACTTCTCTGGCCTGCCTGCGGCGAGCCGGGAGAAGGAGGCCCGTCTCCTGGCCGAAGAGGAGGTGTCTCGCCCCTTCGACCTCGAACAGGGGCCGGTCCTCCGGACCACTCTGCTGCGCCTGGGGGCGGACCGCCACGCGCTGCTGCTCAACGTCCATCACATCGCCGCCGACGGCTGGTCGCTGGAGGTGATGCTGGCGGAGATCGCCGCCCTCTATCAGGGTGAGACGCTGCCCGAGGTGCCCGTCCAGTACGCCGACTTCGCGGTCTGGCAGCGGCGCTGGCTCTCCGGCGACGCCCTGGAGCGGCAGCTCGCCTACTGGCGCGACCGGTTGCGAAGCTCTCCGGCCCTCGACCTGCCCACCGACCGGCCGCGGCCGGCGCAGCAGAGCTTCCGCGGCGCCACGCTTGACGTGCCCCTGCCTCCAGAGGCTCTTCTGGGTCTCCAGGAGCTGGCGCGCCGGCAGGACGCCACCCTCTTCATGGTGGTCCTCGCCGTCTTCCAGACGCTGCTCTCCCGTTACACCGGCCAGGACGACATCGTGCTGGGCTCACCGATCGCCAACCGCAACCGGTCCGAGGTGGAGCCGCTCATCGGCTTCTTCGTCAACACCCTGGTGCTGCGCGGCGATCTCGCCGGCGATCCGCCGTTCACCGAGCTGGTGGCGCGGGCGCGGCAGACCGCGCTGGAGGCCTACGGCCACCAGGACCTCCCCTTCGGCCGGCTGGTGGAGGAGCTGCGGCCGGAGCGGCGGCTCTCCCACAACCCGCTGTTCCAGGTCATGGTCGGGGTGCAGAACGCTCCGGCCGGCCGCGTCGAGCTGCCGGGGCTGTCCTTCGCCGCCGCCGATTTCGATCTCGCGGTGACCCGCTTCGACCTGGAGGCGATGATCTGGGAGACCGGGGAGGCGCCGGTGGCCCAATTGACCTGGGCGACCGATCTCTTCGACGCCGTTACCGTCGGCCGCATGGCGCGCCATCTGGAGACCCTGCTGGCCGGACTGATCGAGGACCCGGAGCGGCGACTGTCCGACCTGCCCCTGCTGGGCTTCCCCGAGCGGCACCAGCTCCTCCGGGAGTGGAACGACACCGCGGCGGACCTGCCCGAGGTGACCCTGGTCGATCTCTTCCGGGAGCAGGCCGCCCGCCGGCCGGGGGCGGTGGCGGTCTCGTCGGCGGAGGGTGACCTCACCTACGCGGACCTCGACATCCGTTCGGACCGGCTGGCCCGGCGCCTCGCCGCCGCGGGCGTCG
>DASPJI010000183.1:0-5747 GCA_035628695.1 Thermoanaerobaculia bacterium
TGCTCCTCGACGGCGTCACCATCACCGGCAACACGGCCAGCTTCGACGGCGGCGGCCTCTGGGCCGACGGCTTCGAGATGGACCTGACCATCCGGAACACCATCATCTCCGGCAATACCGCGGAGGGTAACGGTGGCGGCATCTACGTGGAGGACACCGGCGGACCGCTGCTCATCCAGAGCTCGGTGATCTCGGGCAATACAGCCGACGGCATCGGCGGCGGCATCTACTTCTACGATCCCGACGACACGGTTACGATCGAGGACTCCACTATCTCCGGCAACACCGCCGTCGGGGGCGGCGGTGTGTTTCTCTATGACACGGACGGTGGCGGGGTCACCATCCGCCGCACGACGATCGACGGCAACTCCGCCGCGCTCGGCGGTGGCCTCCTCATGTTCCACCCGGACCATCCCGTCCTCCTGGAGAACAGCACGATCTCGGGAAACCAGGCGCTCGGCGGCGGTGGCCTCTTCCTCTACGGCCTCTACGGCAATGCCTCCCTGACGCTGCGCTCGACGACGGTGGCGGGCAACACGGCCTACTACGGTGGCGGCCTTCTCACCCTGACCACCGTCACCATCGAAAACTCGATCGTGGGCGACAACGTGGCGCAGGAAAGCCCGGATCTGGGCACTGCCGAAGGCGGCGCGGTCGATCTCGCCTTCAGCCTGGTGGAGACCCCGGGGACGGCCAACATCAACGACAACGGCGGCAACATCTTTGACCAGGACCCGCAACTCGGTCCGCTGCAGAACAACGGCGGCCCGACCGCGACCCACCTGCCGGCGGCGACCAGCCCGGCGGTCGACGCCGGCGACCCGGCCTTCGCGCCGCCGCCGGTCACCGACCAGCGCGGCTTGCCCCGGGTGGCGGGCGGCCGGATCGACATGGGGTCCGTCGAAACGGAAGAGCCCGTGGTGATCAACGCGGGGACGATCCAGCTTGCGGTCACCGCCGCCTCCATCAACGAGAACGGCGGCACGATCACCATCACCGCCACACGTACCGGCGGCAGCGACGGCGCGGTGTCGGTCTCGTACACGACGAGCGACGGCACGGCGGTGGCGCCCGGCGACTACACCGGTGCCGCCGGCACCCTCAATTGGGCCGATGGCGACGCGGCACCGAAGACGTTCCAGGTAACGATCATCAACGACACCACCGACGAGCCGGACGAGACCTTCAACGTGACCCTCTCGAACCCGCAGGGCGGCGCCACCCTCGGCGCCGACACCACCGAGGTGGTGACCATCCTGGATGACGACGTGCAGAGCAACGTGGTGGAGATCCCCACCGTGGGGGACTACGGCCGGATGCTCCTCGTCGGCCTGTGCGCGCTGAGCGGTTTCCTGATGCTGCGCCGGAGGAAGGGCTTCGCCGCCCCGATGCTGGCCGTCTCCCTGGCTCTCGGCGCGGCCGGGTTCGAGGGAGCTCCCGCGAGCCAGCCGGAGGTGCTCGAGGTCCGCCAGGGCGCGAACGGCGAGATCAAGAAGGTGCGGATCGAGGTCGTGGACACCCCGGCGCAGGCCCGGACCCTGGCCGGGCAGGAGTAGAAGCACGGGGAGGCTGCCCGAGAGCGCTTCCTTCAAGGGCGCTCTCGCGCCTACACTGCTCCCATGCACCATCTGAGAACCGCTTTTTCGCTCTGTACCGTCGTTTCCCTTTGCGCAGTGGCTTCGTCCTGGGCCCAGGGCGAGCCGGTAGTCGTGACGAACTTCCCGGAGGTCCAGCAGATCACCGGCCGGGTCGTCATCTCCGAGCCGATCCCGCAGACCCGCTTCGAGACCGTGAAGGCCGTGGTCGCGCCTGCCAGTCCGGCCGATGCCGCCCAATGGACCGAAGCCGGGGTCATCGATACCCGGGGATTCACCCATTTGACCCTCAGCCTGGCCGGCACCCTGCAGGGCAGCGCGCAGGCCGGGGCCATCGGAGTGGCGCTCGTTCCCGATGTCCCGGAGCTGCTGAACGCCCTGCGGACCCACGGAGCCGCACCCTTCGCCCTGCGCGCCGAGGCCGAGGTCACGGCGCCCCTGGGCGGCTTCTTCAGCTCGGGGTCCACGACCGTTCGTATCGGTTTTCCTCGCTATCGCGTCTTCCTTTACAACGCCACCTCTAAATCCGCGGAGGCGTTGGTCTACGCGTACCTGAGTGGCTCATGATGTCCCTGAGAGCGCTCATTGCTGTTCTGATCACTTTCTCCGGCGCTCCGCTGCTCGCCGCGGAGCAAGGGAAGCCCGCGGCGGCTCCCGCCGTCCGGCTGTTCACCACCGCCCAACTCGCCGGCTGGCTCTGCAAGGCCCTGCCCTCCAACGATGGCCGGAAGCTCGCGGCCACGCTCTTCGACGGCAAGCTGCCGGGAGAGGAGACGGACAAAGGATATTGGCAGGTGTCGCTGATGGAAGATGGAAAGGATCTGATCGACGTCAACTTCATGGGCATGGAGCTGATGGAAGACGTCGCCTCCTGGGTGTTGACCCTCGAGCTCGAAGGGAACTGGCACGGCATCTCGGAGGCGGACTGGCTGGCACTCGCGCAGCGGGTCCGCGGGCGGACCGAAAAGGGAGATCACCGCGGCACCAAGATCTGCGCCGCCGAGAAGAAGAGCTGTCGGCAGCTCGGCGGCTATGAGGTGGGGCCCGGCGTCCGCTGGCTGCAACTGGTCTGGGGGAGCTCCGACCCCAACCCCTCGACCTGGTTCTGCGCGAAGGGCTGAGAGTCAGCGAGCAATCAGATAAATCGCCACCGCGGCCACCACCAGGATCAGCAGAACAGTGACGATCAGGGCCGTCCGGCGATTGCCGGCGGCCTGCCCCTCCGGCCCTCCCGCCAGGAGCTTGGAGCCGGCCTGGGTGATGCCCTTGAGCTCGGAGGCGAGGCGCAGGCGCAGCGTCTCCTCCAGCCGGGTGAGGTCGGCCAGCAGCTCCAGGGCGTTGCCGTAGCGCTCGGCCGGGTTTTTCTCCAAACAGCGGAACACCAGCACGTCCACCTCCGGCGGCAGCTCGCTGTTGAGCTGGCTGGGCAGGACGAACCTGCCCCCTGGCGCCCGGCCGGTGAGCATCTCGTGGAAGATCACCCCCGCGGCGTAGAGGTCGGCCCGGTGGTCGACGCGGTCCTTGCCGGGCTCGGCCTCCACCTGCTCCGGCGCCAGATAGTGGAAGGCCCCGAGCGAGATGGCGCCGGTGTTGAGCGTGCCGGTCATGCTGGTCAGCAGGTCGATACGCCCGAAGTCGGTGATCTTCACCACCGAGAGGTCTGGAGAGACCAGGATGTCGCGCGGGGTGAGGCTGCGGTGGACCACCCCGTTCTGGTGGGCGTGGGCGAGGCCGCGGCAGATGGCGCGCATGACGTGGAACGCCTCGGCCGTGGTGAGCCGCCGCTGGCGCAGCAGCCGGTCGAGCGAGGTGCCCTCCAGGTACTCGCGCACCAGGTAGGGGCGGTCGGCGTCGCGGCCGGCTTCGAAGGTCTGTACCACGTTCGAATGCCCCAGGCGCACCATGGAGTCGGTCTCGCGCTCGAAGCGCTCGCGTGCCACCGGGTCTTCCAGCAGCCGCGGGGAGAGGAGCTTGACCGCCACGATGCGGTCGTGGGCCGGGTCCTCGGCCTTGAAGACCGGGGACGTGCCGCCGCGGTCCAGCAGCTCCAGGATGCGGTAGGGACCGACGTGGGAGGGGAGCTCAGGGGGCATCGCTTTTCTCCACGATCATAACCGTATCGCCCACCGTGACGCGATCGAGCGGCCGGAGGGCCACGCGGTCCGCCGGCTCGCCGTTGACCTGCGTGCCGAAGCTGCTGCCCAGGTCGGTGAGCACCCAGGCGCCGTCCTCCCAGGCGATCCGCAGGTGCTCCTTGCTGGCGTTGGGATCGGAGAGCACCAGAGTGCACACCCGGGAGCGGCCCACCACGGCCGGTGGCGCCGGGGGAGCCGCGAGCGCGACCGAGCGCCCGCGGTCCGGCCCCTCGGCGATGTAGAGCCGGGCTGGCCAGGGGCCGTCCTCGGGCGCCCCGCGCTCTCTTCGGGGACGGGGAGCGAGGTGCAACGTCCGGATCGGGGTGGGGATGATGATCCCCGCGCGCTGGAACTCCTCCCAGATCCTCCCCCGCAGGTCGCTGGCGATGCGCGGCGCCTGGACCATGTCCTCGACCCACACCCGCAGCTCGTAGACGATGGCGTTCTCGTCGAAGCGGAGGATGAAGACGTCCGGCGTGGGCTTGTCCAGCGCCCCGGGCACGCCGGAGACGCAGTCGAGAAGGGCCCGGCGTACGCGATAAGGGGGCACCTTGTAATCGGCCCCGACCTGCACCCGCTCCATGTGCATGGGGTGCGGGTAGTAGTAGTTGAGCACCCGCTCGTCGGCCAGCTTGCCGTTGGGGATCACCAGGTTGTCGTTCTCGCGCGTCCGCAGGTGGGTGGTGCGCCAGGTGATGGCCACGACCCGACCTTCCAGGTCGCCCACCCGGATCCAGTCGTTGATGCGGAACGGCTTCTCGATGCTGATCACCAGCCCGGCGAAGAAGTTGCCGAGCAGGGGCTGGAGGGCCAGGCCGAGCACCAGGGAGGTGACGGCGCTGGTGGCGAGCAGCGGCCGGATGTCGAACTGCGGGAAGGTGAGCCGCAAGGTGATCAGCGCGGTGATCAGGTAGGCCACCGCCATGGTGACCGCCGGCAGCAGCGGCGGCAGGCGCATCCCCCTGCGGGCCGTCAGGTGGACGTCGAACAGGTAGAGGCCCAGCAGGCGCAGCACCAGGACGATGCCGAGGAAGATCAGCGTACCGTCCAGGACGAGCACCAGGGACTTGTGGAGCTCCGGGGTGCCCAGGCCGAGGGGCTGCAGCAGCCGGACCGCTCCCAGGGAGCAGGCCGCCGCCGCCACATGGAGCGGGAAGGCGAGCTGGCGGACGAAGAAGGAACGGCGCCCCGCCCAGGCGATGAGTGCCACCAGCACGGCGAAGACGGCGATGCCCGCGGCCAGGGCCAGGGCGTTGACCATCAGCGGGGTACCGTCAAAGAGCGCGGGAAGCTGGGATCGGGCAAGGGGCTCGGACCTCTCGGGAGAGACCAGGGCATTCTAGTACAGCGACGGAGGGGGAGGGTTTCGCGCTAAGATGCTGGCCCGAGTTTCAGTAATCCATACCAGGCCCTGTGTGGCCGAGGAGACGGACATGAAGAGAGCGTACGTTTGCGGGATGGCTCTGGCGCTGCTCGCGCTGCCGGGAGCCGCCGTGGCCCACGATCACGGCGAGAAGCCGGCGACGGCAGCCGGCGCGGCAGCCGGCGGCGCCGAGGTGCGGGCCGAGATCCTGCGCCAGCTCGGTGACGCCGAGGAGAAGCTGATGGCCCTCGCCGAGGCCATGCCGGCCGAGAAGTACGGTTGGCGTCCGGCCGAGGGGGTCCGCACGGTGGGGGAGGTCTTCCTCCACGTCGCCGGCGGCAACTACTTCCTTCCCACCTTTTGGGGCGTCAAGCCTCCCGAGGGGATCGACATGCGGGCGATCGAGAAGGACGGTGCCGACAAGGCCAAGGTGATCGCCGGGCTCAAGCGGTCCTTCGACCACGCCAGGAAGGCGATCGCGGACGTCCCCGAGGCCGAGATGGGCAAGGCGATCAAGATCTTCGGCCGGGACGGCTCGGTGCGGGAGGCGTTCATGATCGACGCGACCCATGCCCACGAGCACCTGGGCCAGGCCATCGCCTACGCCCGGATGAACGGCATCGCCCCGCCCTGGAGCCGCGGCGAGTAGACCCT
>DASPJI010000184.1:0-5882 GCA_035628695.1 Thermoanaerobaculia bacterium
GTCGACGCCGCGGTGCGGGTGATGGAGAGCGTCCGCCTCTGCGCCCTCGCCGAGAACCTTGGCGCCGCCGAGACCCTGATCACCCATCCCGCCTCGATGACCCACGCCGCCCTCACCCCCGAGCAGCGCCGGGCGGCCGGCATCACCGACGGCCTCATCCGTCTCTCGGTGGGGCTCGAAGACCCCGCCGACATCATCGACGACCTTCGCCGCGCCCTGGCGGCTGGATCGACAACGAAAGGAGAACACCCATGCATCCGACGTCCCCCATCCATATCCTGAAGCTCGCCAGCCCGTCCCTGCCGGTTCACGAGGTCTACCGCGCCTGGCGGTCCGGCAGCCGTGTCGTCGTGGTGACCCCGGTCCTGGGACCCACCGCGGACGACCTGCTGAAAAGAGCCGAGCAGTTGGGCCTGCCACCGGATCGCGAGGCGCTCGCCGCCCTCCACCGTGCCGGACTGCCGGCCACCCTCCTCGATCCCTCTCCTGCCGCGTCCGTCCTTCAAGCTCTTGCTAACGGCATCGTCGTCGTCCCCGGCGGCTCGGACCTCACCGCGCCCGCCCTCGCCCGGGAGCTCGGTGCCCCCTGCTCACCCCTCCCGCACCAGCCAGCCCGCCCTCCCCGCTCGCTGCTCACGGTCGCCCTCCTCGGCTGCGGCACCGTCGGCGGCGGAGTGCTCGAACGTCTCCTCGCCCGGCCGGACCTCTTCGAGGTGACCGGCGTCGCGGTGCGGGACCTCGGGCTCTCCCGGGGGGACGGCGTCCCTCGTCACCTGTTGACGGACGGCCCCGAGGCGCTCGTCGCCCAGGGGCCCGATGTGGTGGTGGAGCTGATCGGCGGCCGCGAGCCCGCCCGCTCGCTGATCGTCCGCGCGCTGGAGCAGGGGAGCCATGTGGTGACGGCCAACAAGGCGCTCCTGGCGGAGGAGATCGGACGGCTCTCGGCCCTGGCCGTGGAGAACGGGGTGTCGCTCCTCTATAGCGCCAGCGTCGGCGGCGCGCTGCCGGCGCTGGAGACCGTCTGGCGCGTCGCGGCCGGGGGGCCGATCCGCGCGATCCGCGGTGTGCTCAACGGCACCAGCACCTTCGTCCTCGACCGGCGGGCGGAGGGGCTCTCGCTGGAAGCGGCCGTGACCGCGGCCCAACTCGCCGGCTTTGCGGAGGCGAATCCCACCCTCGACCTGGACGGCTCCGACGCCGCCCAGAAGCTGGCGCTCCTCGCCCGCGAGGCCTTTGGCGACAACCTGCGCTGGCATCGCATCCCCCGCCGCGGCATCGACGACGTGGCGGACCACGTCCTCGCCGAGGCCGCCCGCTGGGGCGCCGTCGTCCGCCTGGTCGCCACCTGCGAGCTGTTGCCGGAGGGGTTGCGGGCGAGCGTCCGGCCCGTGGAGCTGGACGCCTCGGATTTCCTCGCGAGAACGACCACCGGCGCCGGCAACGCGCTACGCATTGAGCGGGTGGACGGCTCCGTGGCCGAGCTCTCGGCCGCCGGAGCCGGTCGCTGGCCGACCACCGAGGCCGTGATGGCCGACCTCCACGACCTCGTCGACCTTCCGGCGGCGCACCTCTCCGCCGCTCTGGCCAAGGAGGTGACGGCATGAAGATCGAGACCCGCTGTGTCCATCTGCCGGCCGGGCGCGATCCTCACGGGGCCATGGCGCCGCCGATCTATCAGACGGCGGCGTTCCGGCAGCCCGGCGCCCTTGAATTCGGCGAGTACGACTACTCGCGCACTGCCAACCCGACCCGCGCCCTGGTGGAGGAGCACCTGGCGGCCCTCGAAGGGGGCCGCCACGCCTGCGCCTTCGCCAGCGGGATGGCTGCCCTCGCCGCGGTGACCCGGCTGGTACGGGCGGGGGAGGAGATCCTCGCCGGCGACGACCTCTACGGCGGCACCTGCCGGCTGCTCTCCCAGGTGGCGCCCGGGTTGGGGATCCGGGTCCGCTACGTGGACGCCACCGATCCCGCGGCGGTGGAGGAGGCGCTGTCTCCATCCGTGAGGCTCCTTTTGGTGGAGACTCCTACCAATCCGCTGCTCCGCATCGTGGACATCGCCCGTCTGGCGGAGATCGTCCACCACCACGGCGCGTTCCTCGCGGTCGACAACTCGCTGCTCTCCCCCTGCCTGCAAAGGCCGCTGGCGCACGGCGCCGATCTGGTGATCCATTCGGCGACCAAGCTCCTCTGCGGCCACGGCGACGTCACGGCCGGAGCGGTGGTGACCTCCGGCCCCGAGCTGCACCGCCGGCTCGCCTTCCATCTCAACGCCGAAGGGGCGGGGCTGGGCCCGTTCGACAGTTGGCTGCTGCTGCGTGGCATGCGGACGCTGGCGCTACGGACCGAACGGCAGTGCGCCTCGGCGCAGCGGGTGGCGGGCTTCCTGGGCTGCCACCCGCGGGTCCGGGAGGTCTACTCCCCCCTTTTCGCGCCGCCGGAGGCACGGCGGGTACACGAGCGCCAGGCGTCCGGCCCGGGCCCGGTGGTGAGCTTCACCACCGGCGATCGGGAGCTGTCGCGGCGCATCGTCGAGGCGGCGCGCCTGTTCGCCATCGCCGTGAGCTTCGGCTCGGTGGCGTCGTCGATCAGCCTGCCCTGCCGGATGTCGCACGCCAGCATCCCCCCGGAGCTGCGCGGCCGGCTGGGGCCGCCGCCGGACCTCGTCCGTCTCTCGGTAGGCATCGAGGACGCGGACGACCTGACGGCCGACCTGGCCCAGGCCCTCGACGCCGCGGCCCGTGGCACGTCGCCTGCACCCCTGACGGCGCGAGGAGGTGATGTCCAATGAGACACGTCAATCCCCAGCCCACCGTGGTGAACCTGAACACCGACCCGCTCGCCGAGCTGGCGCGGGTGCAGGGCATCGGCCGCGAGCGCGCCGAGGCTCTCATCATGTACCGGGAGCAGAACGGTCCCCTGGCCAACTGGGGCGAGTTGCGCCAAGTGCCGGGCTTCGAAGACGAAGAGGTGGTCGAGATGGTGCGTCAGCAGACGATCCTGGGCTGATCAGTCCGCCACGCGGAGGACGACGATGGTGCGGTCGTCCTCCGCTTCGGCGCCGCGGGTGAAGCGGCAGGAGGCCTGGAGGAGCGCCTGGGCGATCTCGGCGGGGGTGGCGTCCGGAGCCATCCGCAGGAGGACCTCGCGGATGCGCCGGCTCCCCAGCTCCTCGCCGTCCGGATCGTGGCTCTCCTCGACCTGTCGGAGCAGATCACCACGTCCGAGGCCGAAGCGCACGTGCCGTAGTCCAGAGCGACCGAGAAGAAGTGCTCGATCTTGTCGCTCCGGCCGCGCTCGCCCCGGGGCCGCAGGTCCTGCCGCGCCGGCTGTGCCTCCGGGTCCTATAGCGCGGGGTCGTCCATCGCGAAGGCGACCGCGAGGACGATCACCCAACAGAACCCGCGAAAGTTACTGGCGCGCAGCCAGAGCCTCGAAGCCACACGTCATCATGGGCGCTGGCCAGCCTCTTCGGCCAGCCAACGTTCAAACTCGGCGGTCGCTGCGCTGCTTTCATCTGGCAAGTTCGGCAGGTCCTTTGCGGCCTGCGCGACCCACTCCGACCACACCTCTACCTGCGTCCTGCCGGAGCTCCTGGCTTCGCTCCTGGCGGCCTCATCGTCCGGCAGACGCTTTTCCTGCGCCAATCGCACAGCTAAATGGAGAGTTTTGGCGACTTGAACCATCCTCTCTAGAGCTTCTCGTCTCAGCGCGGCGAACTCGGTCCGGGTCCCCTCGACATCGGTCGCGTGCAAGGTCGAGAAGCCGATGCCGGCAAACGAGAGGAGGAGCAGGCCACAGAAGAGCTCGATGGCCACGAGCGACTTGGCGAGCACCGTGCCCGGGCACAGCACGGAGCCGCCCGCCGTGGTGATGGTCGTCAGGCTGAAGAACGCCGAGTCGACGACGCCGGGCGTCGCCGCCGTACATCCGAAGAAGGCCGGATCGAGCTTCCAGCCGGCCAGGAAGATAAACCCGAAGCTCATAGCGACGAAAAAGAACGTGCCGAGGAGAAGGATCAGGAAGGATGTGACGACTGATCGAAGAGAGAGCAGCGTATCGCCCGAGCGCCTCAGCCATCCCTCGGCCGTCATGAAGAACTCCAATTGATTCCTAGCCTTGGTCGACGCGGCGGAGTCCGGCCAAGCGCGAAACTTGCGATCAAACACGGCTTCCTCCATGTTCCCCTGCTCGATGTACCGTCGCGCGATCCGCAAGATCCGCCGTGCGACGAGGATGGAAGGGGAGATGAAGAACGTAATGAGGATCATGTCAAAAGTGACGAAAAGGAGAACACCAAGACTGACGGTCAGATAAGCAGGCTTGTTTGAATCGTAGATGACCACTTCGAGCAAGATAGCCACCGGAATGTGCAGGAAGGCGGCCAACGGTGAGCGGTAGAATCGTCCGAGCCGAGCGCCAAGGCCAATCACGGGCACTCTGAGCCGTGCCACCACCGACCCGATCAGGTAGATCGGGGCCCAGACCGGAAAGGTGACCATATAGGCGATGAAGTGCAGCAGGCTATTGAAGGCGACCAGTGAGAGGGCCAGCGTCAACAGAACAGCGGCGACGGTGAGGAAGGGAGTCGGGGCGGGCAGCGGCGAGAGCCCCGCGAGAAAGCGAGCAAACGCCGCCCACAGCCCCAAGGCCACCAGGAGGCGCAACCAGGAGCGGAAGCGGTCGAGTCTCGTGGTCTTGCCCTCGTTGTCCGTCGACACGTGCTGATCTCCTCCTCGGCGCCGGTCTCGAAGTCAATGGAGGCCGAGCTTCCGGTTTCATCTCGCGTGGAGTCTCTAGTGCTGGCCGGCCGTCACTCCGCTCAGTCCGCCACGCGGAGGACGACGATGGTGCGGTCGTCCTCCGCTTCGGCGCCGCGGGTGAAGCGGCAGGAGGCCTGGAGGAGGGTCTGGGCGATCTCGGCGGGGGTGGCGTCCGGAGCCATCCGCAGGAGGACCTCGCGGATGCGCCGGCTCCCCAGCTCCTCGCCGTCCGGATCGTGGCTCTCCTCCACGCCGTCGGAGCAGATCACCACCACGTCGCCCGGTTGCAACTGGATCACCCGTTCCTCGTAGCCGCGGTCGGAGAGGAGGCCCAGGGGGACGCCGTGCACCGGGATCTCCCGCACCTCGTCGCCGCTCTTGTGGAACGGCTTGGGGAGCCCGGAGCTCGCCAGGGTCAGCGTGCGCGCCCCGGCGTCGTAGACGGCGAACATCATGGCCAGGAAGCGGCGGTCGATGCTGAGCTGCTTGAGCCGGCGGTTCATGTCCGCCAGCACCTGTGACGGCCCGTAGACGCCGCGGGTGGCGTACTCGCGCAGCATGCCGACGGCGAAGGAGCCGTAGAGCGCCGCGGGCGTCGACTTGCCGGCGACGTCGCCCACCGCCACCGCCAGCCGCCCCTCGCCATAGGAGAGGAAGTCGTAGAAGTCGCCGCCCAGGTGCCGCGCCGGCTCGTAGGCGAAGCCCACCTGCAGGCCGGGGACCCAGGGCGAGACCTTGGGCAGGAGCTGCGCCTGGAGCTCCCGCGCCATCTCCAGATCCTCGTGCACCCGCATCTCGTCCAGCCGCAGCCGCTCGTACAGGCGGGCGTTCTCCAGGGCGATGGCGAGCGACGAGGCGAGGGTCGAGACGAGCTGCTCGTCGCGGGCGCTGAAGGCGTCGTACTTCTCGCTCTCGAAGTCGAGGATGCCCAGCAGCCGGTCTTCCAGCACCAGCGGCACGATCATCTCCGAGTTGACGGCGAGGCTGGAGGCGCAGCCCATGTAGCGGGGATCGAGGTGGACGTTCGGGACGCGGATGGTCTGGCGGAGGGCCGCGGCGGCGCCGCACAGCCCCTCGCCGAGGCTCTGGCTGCGGACGCCGGTGAAGGGGATGCCGCCGCGG
>DASPJI010000185.1:0-3608 GCA_035628695.1 Thermoanaerobaculia bacterium
CATCCGCAAGCAGACCCTGGTCAACGCCGAGCGCTACGTCACCCCCGAGATCAAGGAGCTGGAGGAGCAGATCCTGTCCGCCGAGGAGCGCCAGATCTCCCTGGAGCAGAAGCACTTCCAGCAACTGACGGCGACCGTCGCCGCGGCGGCCGAGGGGCTCTCGGCCCTGGCCGCGGCCCTCGGCACCCTCGACGCGCTGGCCGCCTTCGCCGAGGTGGCGGCGCGCCACCGCTACGTCCGCCCGAAGATGCTGCAGGCGGGGGCGCCGGTCAGCATCCGCGAGGGGCGCCATCCGGTGGTGGAGCAGGCGAGCCGCGACGTCTTCGTCCCCAACGACGTCGAGCTGGAGGCCGAGCGCTCGCAGATCGTCCTGCTGACCGGTCCCAACATGGGAGGCAAATCGACCTACCTGCGGCAGGTGGCGCTCATCGTCCTGATGGCCCAGGCGGGGAGCTTCGTGCCCGCCGACCAGGCCGAGATCGGGGTGGTGGACCGCATCTTCACCCGCGTCGGCGCCTCGGACGACCTGGCGCGCGGGGAGTCCACCTTCATGGTGGAGATGATTGAGACCGCGAACATCCTGCGCCACGCCACCGACCGCAGCCTGGTCATCCTCGACGAGGTGGGGCGGGGCACGGCCACCTTCGACGGCCTGTCGCTCGCCTGGGCGATCGTCGAGTACCTGCACGAGCACCGCCGTCCCAAGACCCTGTTCGCCACCCACTACCACGAGCTGACGGAGCTGGCGACGCTGCTGCCGCGGGTGGTCAACCGCACCATGGCGGTCAAGGAGTGGGACGAGAAGATCGTCTTCCTGCGCCGGGTGGTGCCGGGCAGCGCCGACAAGTCCTACGGCCTGCACGTGGCGCGGCTGGCGGGGTTGCCGGGCGCGGTCATCGACCGGGCGGGGGAGATCCTGGCCAATCTGGAGGCCCACGAGTACGACCCCTCGGGCAAGCCACGCCTGGCTAGGGGCAACGCGCCGGAGACCGGGGAGCCGGCCCAGCTCACCCTCTTCGTGCCGCCCGAGCAGGTGGTCGCCGCCATCCTCCGGGACGCCGCGATCGAGGAATTGACGCCGCTGGCGGCGCTGAACCTCCTGCACAGTCTAAAATCCCGGCTCATATGAGAGCCGCCGAGCTGGTCTTCGTAGGGATCCCCGGCCCCGAGCTGGACCGGAAGACCTCCGCGCTGCTCGCTGAGCACCGGCCCGGGGGGGTGGTGCTGTTCGAGCGCAACATCAAAGAGATCGAGCAGCTTCACGACCTGGTACGGGCGCTGCGCAAGGTGGTGCCCGAGGCGGTGCTCGCCGTCGACGCCGAAGGCGGGGAGCTCGACCGCCTCAAGGACATGGTCGGCCCGGCGCCCAGCGCCTCGCTCCTGGCGCGGCACGCTCCCAGCCTGTCGCTCCAGGCGGGGCAGTGGATCGGCCGCGCCATGCGCCTGTTCGACCTGGACATGGACTTCGCGCCGGTGGTGGACCTCGACCGTGGCGAGAACGGCAACGCCCTGGAGGGGCGCTATCTCGGAAAGACCCCCGACCAGATCCTGCCCCGCGCCCAGGCCTTCCTCCGCGGCCTCCACACCGGGGGAGTCGGCGGCTGCCTCAAGCACTTCCCCGGCCTGGGCGGCGCCGGCGAGGACACCCACCTCTCCATGTCCTGCGTCTATCTCCCGACGGAAGAGCTGCGGACCGACCTCGCGCCGTTCCAGTCCCTGGCCCGGCTCGCCGGCGCGGTGATGGTGGCCCATGCCATCTATCCCGCCTATGACGGATCGAGCCTGCCGGCGACCCTGTCCCCCAGGATCCTCGGCGGCCTCCTGCGCGGGCGCCTCGGCTTCGACGGCCTGGCGCTCTCGGACGATCTGGAGATGAAGGCGCTCGCCTCCTGGGGGGACCTGCCCGAGCGCGCCCAGGCCTCCTTCGCCGCCGGCTGCGATGTGGTCCTCCTGTGCCACACCCTGGAGGCGCTGCCGGCGGTGGTGGAGCGGCTGGCGGGACCCTCCCTGGCCGACCGCGTCGCCGAGGCCTGGCGGCGCTTCGACACCTACCGTCAGCGCCTGCGCACCCTGCGCGACGCCCGCGACTACATGAGCCACATGCGCGAGAGCACCCGCGGCGAGCGCCTGGAGACCATCCAGATGGCCCTGGAGCAGATCCGCGAGAGCGCCGGACGGGAGGGGCGGGGGTAGGGGAGGCGGCCGGCCTGGTCAGGCAGTCTGGTCAGACATGGGCCAGGCACGGGTCGTCGGAGATGTAGCCGAGTCTCTGTCCCAGATAGGGGAGAGCAGGCAAACCGTGCCAGGAGCGGACGAGGTGATACGCAGGGGAGGTGAGCAGGCGTGCGGCGTCCACCGCCTCCCGCCAGACCGTCCTGCGGATTTCGTCGACGGTATCGGCGTCCGGTAGCAGGCCGAAATCCCAGGCGGAGCAGAGCCGGGCCAGGAAGTCGACCCGCTCGGCCCGCGTCTCGAGCTTATCCGGGGTCTCGGTGTCCGGATAAAGAGCGCCGTCAATCCACGAGGGCATCGAGAAACTCCTTCTGGAACCAGTTGCGGAGCCTTTCGGCTTCCGCGCGCTGCTCCGGTTCCGGAATCTCGTCCAGCGGCCTGTGCTGTGCGATACGAATCAGGTGAGTTTCGATCGCGAGGCGGGCGCGGCGAGAATCGGCGTCGCTGCCGGCGAGCCGTTGGCGCTGCCGCCATAGGTCCCAGCACCCGGATGCGGTCACCAGCTCCGCGTGACAGACAGTATAGATGTCCAGGAAGTCCCTGGGGGCGCCGCGCTCCACGAGCGCCACCATCTTGCTGGCCACCAAGTCGGGAAAGCTGTCCAGCGCCACGTCCGCCCAAGGGACTCGAGTCGGGGAGGCGAGCAGGGCCGATCGGGTCGCAATCTGAAAGTTGAAGACGGTCCGGTTGCCGACCCTGAGGTCCAGGCTCACGACCTCTCCCCACCGGCGGGCGCGAACGTCTCCCCAGCTACGAAGCGTCTCTTCGATCACGGCGAGGACTCGTGCCCTGTCCTCGGCGGAGGCTGAATCATGCCACCAGGCGTCCACGTCGTGAGTGGTCCGGTACTCGTGGTAGTGCTGGAGCCCGAGGGCTCCCCCCAGAGAGATCTTATGGCCCAGACCTTCCCGGGCCAGCGCTTGGAGAGACTTCTCGGCGTACTCGGAGAGGTGGGTCGGAGGAGTGGGCTCCATCACGGCTTCTAGGATAGCGGAGGGTAGGTCTACGCGTCCGGCGGCACCAGCGGTGCCAGGGAGATCTGGCCGGTGGGGCTGGAGTCGGTGGCGGGGATGCGGAGCTGCTCGTCCAGGGGGCGGAGGGCGGCAGGGTCCGGGCCGACGACGCGGTCTCTCCCACGGGCCTTGGCCTCGTAGAGCCGCCGGTCGGCGCAGGCGAGGATCTCCAGGGCGGTGTTGCCGTCCTCGGGCCAGCTCGCCACGCCGATGCTCACCGTCACCGAGACGGGGTAGGGGTGCCCCGGCAGGTGGATGGCGGTGGCGGCCACCACCCGGCGCACCCGCTCCAGCAGGTCGCCCGCCCGTCCCGCCCTCACCCCCGGCAGGATCAGCCCGAACTCCTCGCCGCCGTAGCGCGCC
>DASPJI010000186.1:0-3140 GCA_035628695.1 Thermoanaerobaculia bacterium
ATCGGCATGGCCGGCCGCTTCCCCGGCGCGGCCAACGTCGGCGAGCTCTGGCGCCGCCTGCGCAACGGGGAGGAGTGCATCTCGAGCTTCTCCGACGCCGAGCTGGCCGAGTCCGGGGTCGATTCCTCCCTCCTTGCCGACCCCGCCTATGTCCGGGCCGCCGGGGTGGTCGAGGGGGCCGAGCTGTTCGACGCGCCGTTCTTCGGCTTCAACCCGCGGGAGGCCGAGATCATGGACCCGCAGCACCGGGTCTTCCTGGAGTGCGCCTGGGAGGCCCTGGAATCCGCGGGCTACGACCCGGCGCGCTACCCGGGACGGATCGGCGTCTACGCCGGCGTCGGCATCAACACCTATCTCCACCATATACAAGGTGGTGGGGCTGGCCTGCTCCAGACGTCGGCCGGGCGCTACCAGGCCTTCATCGCCAACGACAAGGACTTCGTGCCGACGCGGGTCTCCTACAAGCTGGACCTCAAGGGGCCCAGCGTCAACGTCCAGACCGCCTGCTCGACCTCGCTCGTGGCCCTCCACCTGGCTTGCCAGTCGCTGCGGGCCGGCGACTGCGACATGGCGCTGGTCGGCGGCGTCTCCATCCGTTCCCCGCAACGCGAGGGCTACCTCTATGAGGAGGGGGGGATCCTCTCCCCCGATGGCCACTGCCGCGCCTTCGACGCCGACGCGAAGGGCACGGTGTTCGCCAACGGCGCCGGCATCGTGGTGGTCAAGCCCCTGGAGGACGCCCTCGCCGACGGCGACACGGTGCTCGCCGTGGTCAAGGGGACCGCGCTCAACAACGACGGCTCGGGCAAGGTGGGCTATACGGCGCCCAGCGTCGAGGGGCAGGCGCGGGTCATCGCCGCCGCCCTGGAGGCCGCGGGGGTGGAGCCGGAGACGGTCTCCTACATCGAGGCCCACGGCACCGGCACCGCCCTGGGCGACCCGATCGAGGTGACGGCGCTCACCGAGGTCTTCGGCTCCCGCACCACCAGGCGCGGCTTCTGCGCCCTGGGGTCGATCAAGAGCAATCTCGGGCACCTGGACACCGCGGCCGGAGCGGCCGGGCTCATCAAGACGGTCTTGGCGTTGCGCCACCGGGAGCTGCCACCTACCCTCCATTTCCAGGCGCCCAACCCGCGCATCGACTTCGCGGCGAGCCCGTTCTACGTCAACGCCGCGCTCTCCGAGTGGACGGGCGGCGGCGGACCGCTCCGCGCCGGCGTTAGCTCGTTCGGCATCGGCGGCACTAACGCCCACGTGGTGGTGGAGGAGGCGCCCGCACCCGAAGCAACGGCACCGTCCCGCCCCTGGCAGCTCCTGGCGCTTTCGGCCCGCACCCCCACGGCGCTGGAGACCGCCACCGCCAACCTCGCCGCGAACCTGCGGGAGCATCCGGACCTCCCCCTGGCGGACGTGGCCTACACCCTCCAGATGGGCCGGCACGCCTTCGCCCACCGCCGGTTCGTGGTCTGCCGTACCGAGGCGGACGATCCGGCCGGCGCCCTCTCGGACCCCGAGCGGCTGGTCACCGGTCACGCCGAGACCGGCGAACGCCCCGTGGCCTTCCTGTTCTCGGGCCAGGGGTCGCAGTACCCCGGCATGGGACAGGAGCTGTACCAGATCGAGCCGGTCTTCCGGAACGAGATCGACGCCTGCGCCGAGCTGCTCCGTCCCCACCTGGGGCTGGACCTGCGGGAGCTGCTCTACCCGGACCTCTTTGGTGTGGATGAGAGGGACCTGGAGCGCACCGACCATGCCCAGCCCGCGCTGTTCGCCGTCGAGTACGCTCTGGCCCGGCTGTGGATGAGCTGGGGCGTGCGGCCGGACGCCATGCTGGGGCACAGCATCGGCGAGTACGTAGCCGCCTGCCTGGCCGGTGTCTTCGAGCTGGCCGACGCCCTCGCACTGGTCGCGGCCCGGGGGCGGCTGATGCAGTCGCTGTCGCAAGGGGCCATGCTGGGGGTGGACCTGCCCGAGGTGGAGGTCATCCCCCTGCTGAGCCCGGACCTGGACCTGGCGGCGGTCAACGCCCCGGCCTCGTGCGTGGTCTCCGGCACCCGGGAGGCCGTGGCGGCGCTGGAGGAGCGGCTGGCCGCCCGCGGCGTTCGCCACCGCCGGCTCCACACCTCCCATGCCTTCCACTCGGCCATGATGCGGCCCATCCTGGGCGCCTTCACAGCCGAGGTGGAGAAGGTCCACCGCCGGCCACCGCGCCTCCCCTGGGTGTCCAACCTCACCGGCACCTGGATCGAAGCGGACGAGGCCACCAACCCCGCCTACTGGAGCCGCCACCTGCGGAGCGCCGTGCGCTTCTCCGACGGCGTGCGGACCCTGCTGGACGGCGACGCCGGCCGCCTCCTCCTCGAGGTGGGGCCGGGGCACACGCTGGCGACCCTGGCCCGGCAGGCGGGCCCGGGCCGGATCGTCGCTTCGTCGCTGCCCCACCCGCGCGACCCGCAACCAGACGGCGCCGTGCTGCTGCGCGCCCTGGGGCGCCTGTGGGCCTCCGGCGCGCGGGTGGACTGGGCGGGCTTCCACGCCGGCGAGCGCCGCCGCCGCGTGCCGCTCCCCACCTATCCTTTCGAGCGCCAGCGCTACTGGCTGGAGCCCGGGACGAAGCCGGCAGCCCCGGGCATCACCGACCGTCTGGCCCGCCGGCCCGACCCGGCCGACTGGTTCTACGTGCCGCTCTGGCAGCAGACCGTGCCCCTCCCGCGCCTCGGGACGGCGGAGGAGACCTCTCCCTGGCTCCTCCTCGTGGAGAACGGGCCGGGCGCCTCCCTCATGGCGCGTCTGGCGGACCGGCTGAATGCTGCCGGCTGCCGGGTGATCGCCGCGACCCTCGCTCCGGCCGGTCAGGGATTCAGCCGCCTCGGCGAGAGCTCCTGGACCCTCGACCCCGGCCGGCGGGAGAACTGGGATTCCCTCCTGGCCGACCTGAAAGCCGCGGGGGAGCTGCCGCGGCGGATCGTCCACGCCTGGAACCTCGGCCCGGCCGACACCCTGGAAGCCTCCCGGGTGCGCGCCTTCGACAGCCTGGTCTTCCTCGCCCAGGCGCTCGACCGTGCCGGCGCCGGTGCCGTGCGGATCGGGGTGCTGTCGAGCGACCTCCAGCGGGTGGCGGGGGAGCGGTCGCTCCGGCC
>DASPJI010000187.1:0-2252 GCA_035628695.1 Thermoanaerobaculia bacterium
AGCGGCCCCGCCTACGGCGACTTCGCTCCGGGGCGACCGCTCACGGGCAGCGTCACCACCCGCGACGGCCGCCGCCTCGCCGGCCGGCTGGTCTACGACCTCGACGAGAGCGAGACCACCGAGACGCTCGACGCCCCATCCCAGGGCGTGGACTACACCATCCCCTTCGGCCTGATCGCCTCGATCGTGCTCCCCGGCGGCGAGGAGAGGGGCGCCCAGCCCGTCAGGGTGACCCTCCATGACGGCGAGGAGCTGCGGCTCGAGCGCGCCGGCGACTTCGGCGAGGGGAACGCCGGCCTGCTGATCTTCGTCGATGGCCGTGAGCGCCCCGAGTACGTGCCCTGGACCGAGGTCGGGCAGGTCGACTTCGCCCGCCCGCCGGTGATGTACCCGCCCCTGTCTCGGAGTGAGGACGCTTCTGTCCTCCAGGGAGTACGGGAAAGGGGGCGCGGCCCGGACTCCATGCTCTGGGGACCCTAGTGGCATTCACGTTGCACTAAGAATCGGCGTTTCCTTTGTTGTTCTTAGATCCGCCTTTCGGGAAAGAGTGATGTGCGAGAAAGCCGGCAACCCGGCGGTCTCCCAGGTGGCGTGTGGGAGAGCTCGTCATCTGACTTCTCCGGAGCCTTGACCGTGGACTCTCCCTCCACGGTGGGTGACGGGAGATCGTCTTTCACGCGAAAGGAGTCGGTTGTGAACAAGAAGGCCAAGGGAAGGCTGAACCTCAGCAAAGAGACCCTCCGCAAGCTGGACGACCTCAACCTGAAGGAGGCGGCCGGCGGCGGCGAGACGCTCACCGAGCCCTCCTGCAAGGGCACCAACATCTGCACCAACTGCACGGCCTGCGCGACCTGCTTCGCCACCTGCCAGGCCGAGACCGGCGTTTGCTACGCGAGTTGCGGCGCGGCCTGCTGACCTCTAAGGCGGGACCGCTCGGCCGTCGCCGCGGCGGTCCCGCCTCCTGAGCCCAACCAGGCCCGGCCGCAGCCGTATCGCGGCCGGGCCTTTCTTCATGGAGGTCTCGCGCGACATGCCCTCGACGTCCTCGACGTGCGGTTGGCAACCGATCCTCTCCGCGCCCCTGGCGAGCCGGGCGTTGGACCTGGCCGAGGAGATCGCCCGCGCCCTCGACAGCGCGCCGCCGGTGCGGCGGCGCCCGGCGGAGCGGGCGTCGCTGGCCGCCGGCCTGCCCGGCAGGATCGTCTTCCTGGGATACCTGGAGCGCTGCCGCCCCGGCCGCGGCTGGGGGGACAGGGCTGTGGAGCTGCTGGAGCAGGCGATGGAGGAGATCGCCGGCCTGCCCGTGGAGTACGGCCTCTACTCCGGCTTCACCGGCCTCGCCTGGGTGCTCGAGCACTTCCACGGCTGGCTGGTGGACGAGGAGGACGATCCCGGGGAGGAGATCGCGGCAGCGGTGGAGAAGGTCTTGCGTTCGCCGCTCAGCCCGTGGGAGTTCGACCTGATCTCGGGCGCGGTGGGCATGGGCGTCTACGCGCTGGAGCGGCTGCCGCGACCCGGTGCCGGGGAGTGCCTGCGCGGCGCGGTGGAGCATCTGGCCGCCGCGGCGGAGCGGCGCGACGGGACCGCCGTCTGGCCGACGCCGCCGGGGTGGGTGCCGGAGGACCGGCGCGAGCGCTTTCCGGGGGGCTACGTCGTCACCGGTCTGGCGCACGGCGTCGCGGGGGTGGCCGCTTTCCTCGGAGAGGCGCTGGCAGCGGGGCTGCCCACGCGTCCTCTGCTGGACGAGGCGGTGCGCTGGCTCCTCGCCGCGAAGCTGCCGCCGGGTCCCGGCCCGGTCTACCCGTACGAGGTGGCGCCGGGGGATCCCGGGCGGCCGACGCGGCTCGCCTGGTGTCATGGCGATCCGGGAGTGGCGGCCGGCCTGCTGGTGGCGGCGCGGCGCGCCGGCGAGGCGGCCTGGGAGAATGAGGCGCTGGCGCTCGCCCGGCAGGCGGCGGCGCGGAGCGCGGGGGAGGTCTCCATCATCGACGCCGGCCTCTGCCATGGGAGCGCCGGTCTCGCCCATATCTTCAACCGGCTGTACCAGGGGACCGGAGATCCCACCCTGGGCGACGCCGCCCGCTTCTGGATCGACCGGACCTTCGACCTGCGCCGTCCCGGGGAGGGGGTGGCCGGCTTCCTGGCCTGGGAGAACGACGACGCGATGCGGCAGGACTGGCGGGCCGAGCCCGGCTTCCTTACCGGCGCGGCCGGCGTCGGCCTCGCCCTTCTCGCCGCCGCGGCGCCGGTCG
>DASPJI010000188.1:0-3334 GCA_035628695.1 Thermoanaerobaculia bacterium
AGATCGGCAAGCTCTTCATCTCGGGCTTCCTGGAGGCGACGCTGCACCGCGACCCGGCCTACGTGCGGCTCTTCCGGGACCCGCGCAGCGCCCGCGCCTGGATGCCGGACGACCTCTACGTCTCCCGCTTCCAGGACTCGACCTATCGCCGGCTGGCCGACTATGAAGAGGACGTGGACGTGAACAGCGCCAGCCGCGCCGGCGCGTCCATCGACGGCCGCGGCTTCACCTTGTGGAAGGAGGCGGACCTGCCGTACCGCGAAGGCGAGGGCACCAAGGAGAACCAGGTGGCCTACCTGGGCTGGAAGCGCAAGCCGGGCCGGCAGCCGGCCCCGAATCAGGCCCCCCATCAGGCACCGGCGTCCTACGCGCTCACCCTGCCGCCGGGCCTCGCCGGGGAGTGGGGCCTGGGCCGCGGCTCGCTCCTCACCGTCTCCCTCGCCGACACCGGCGACGAGGCGCCCGATCCGAAGGACAAGGGGGCGAAGAAGGAGGAGTCCGAGGCCGGGAAGAAGAGGAAGGAGCAGGAGGAGGAGCGCGAGAAGAAGGAGAAGGAGGCGCGCGAGGAGCGGGAGAAGGAAGAGGGCAGGGAGCCCCTGGACCTCACCGTCGAGCTGGTCGCGGCCAACGGCGCCACCGCCCGGCTCCCCCTGTCGCGGTTCCGGCCCGTGCCGGTGCCGATGCCGTCCCGCTTCACCAAGCTCCCCGAGGAGGACGACCTCTACGGGAAAGCCGTGGAGCCGATCCTCCAGACCTTCGAGCTCCCCCTGGAGGCCTTCGCCCGCGCCACCCCCGGCTTCGACCCGGCGGCCCTGCGCACCGTCCGCCTGGTCTTCGACCGCACCCCCGAGGGGGTGGTCATCGTGGACGACATCGGCTTCGCCGAGGGCGGGGAGCGGGTGCCGGGGGCGGCGCTCGGAGACTGAGTCGGCGAGACTTTTGGCGAGTAGTCGGTTAATATCTGCATTCAATCGAAGACAGGTGCCGTAGTTCAAGGGCAGCCATGGGCTCTACGAGGAGCTTCCTAAAGAAGCTCCTGGCCCGGCATTGGGACGGCGGCAGCCTGACGGAGGCGCCAGATGACCGGCATTCTCTGCACCGCGTGCGGCGCGGCCAACTCAGAGTCCACCCCCCTCTGTGCCACCTGTGGCGAGATCCTGCCCACCGTCTCCCCCGGCGACTCGACGCGGGTGGATGGAGCGGCGTGGCAGGGGAGCGCCGCACCAGCCGCAGATCCGCTGGTAGGGAGCCGCGTCTCCCATTTCCGGGTCATCGGACTGGTCGGGCGGGGAGGCATGGGTGTGGTCTACCGCGCGGTGGACCTCGACCTGGGGCGGGAGGTAGCGCTCAAGTTCCTGCCCCCTCAGGCGGTCCGCCCGATCGATGAGGCCCGCTTCCGGCGCGAGGCCCAGGCCGCAGCAGCTTTGGACCATCCCAACATCGGCACGGTCCACGAGATCGGCGAGCACAACGGCCGGCGTTTCCTTGCCATGGCGTTCTACGAAGGAGAGACCCTGGCGGAGCGGCTGGAGCGGTCGGGCGCGCCCTTACCGATGCCGGAGGTGGCGGCGATTGCCGCCCAAGTCGCCTCGGCCCTGGCCGCGGCGCACGGCGCCGGCATCGTCCACCGCGACCTCAAGCCGTCGAACCTGATGCTCACCCGGAACGGACGGGTCAAGCTTCTCGACTTCGGTCTCGCCCGGCCGATGGGCTCGCCGACGCTCACCGAGGAAGGGTTCCTGGTCGGCACCGTCGCCTACATGGCGCCGGAGCAACTCAGTGGAGAAGGGAGTGACCAGCGCGCCGACCTCTGGGCACTGGGTGTCGTTCTCTACGAGATGCTCACCGGCGGCCGGCCCTTCGACCAAGGCCACAGGGGCCTGGTGCACGCCATCCTGCACGAGGACCCGCCGCCGTTGCGGCGGGGGCGGCCGGAGATCCCTCAGGCGCTCGCGGTCATCGTCGAGCGCTGTCTGGAGAAGGACCCCAGCCGCCGCCCGTCCGGTGGCGAGATCCTGACCGAGCTGAGGGCGGCCGGGCTGGTCTCGGGCGAGGTCGTCTCCAGCGGTGCGACGACACCCAGCGTGCCGGCTCGGCCCCGGGCTCTCCGGCGATGGGGCGCGGCGCTGGCGGCAGCACTCCTTCTCCTTGGTGGTGTGGCTGCCTTCCAGCTGACTCAGCGGCCGGAGCCGCTAGCGTCGGAGCTCGTCGTGGCGGTGCTCGCGCCGACGGTCAGTGGCACGGCGACCGCTACACAACGCGAGCTCGTCGCCACCAATCTCGAAGCTACGGCACTCCGGACGCTCTACGCTGTTAAGGGATTGACCCCTCTTGAGCCACAGCAGGGGGAAGCTATCGAGGGATCGGCCACGACCATCGCCAAGGTCACAGCGGCTCAGGAGGTTCTCTCCACACGTGCTGACTGCACCCCCGACCTTTGCCGTGTCGACCTGCGCCGACTGGCCGGGGGCGACGGCCGGGTGCTTTGGGCCAAGACGCTGCAGATCTCCACCTCCGGTTTGCGGGCCGCTGCGGAAGCCCTGGCGGCGAGTTTTCAGCAGGCCTATCCCAGCCATGCGCTGCAGTCTTTCAGTCTCGAGTTGAACATCAATGAGGCAGACTACAGCCGGTATCTCGCTCTGCATCAGCGGCTCACTACGACCCGGCCCGAGAATCTGACCGGCGAGCTAATGGACGAAATCGAGTTGCTCCGCGTCCGCTCTTCTCGTTTCCTGGATACCTATCATCTGGAATCTAAGGTCGCCTTCTGGCTGTTCCATGAGACCCGCGAGGCGCGCTATCTAGAGCAGGGTCTGCGAGTGGCAAGAGAGGCGCGGGAGCTGGCGCCGGACGACCCTCGTCCCCTCGATAGCCTTATCTCTCTCTACTTGATGGCCCAGCGTCTCGACGAGGCTGAGGCGGAGTTGGCTCACCTTGAGATCCTGGAGCCCGAGTGGCCCGAGCTGTTCCCGCTCAAGTCGAGTCTCGCGAGGCGCCGGGGGGACATGGACGAATCTCGGGCGTACATGCGGCAGGCGGTGGAGCGCTATCCCTCAGTGTCCAACCTGATTGCAGCCGGCAACGTTGAGTTTCAACTCGGCCGGTTCGATGACGCCCGCCGTTATTTTGAGGCGCTGCTGGCGCGCGTTCCCGATCACAGCAAGGGATTAAGGGCACTGGCGTTGAGTGAGTTGCTCCTGGGAGGCGATCCCGAGCGGGCAGTTGGAGCGCTGCGGCGTCTGGTACTGAAATCTCCCGGCGCACCCGGTCCCCTTAACGAGCTTGGCAGCGCGTTCATGATTCTGCGCCGCTATGCCGAAGCCGAGACCACGCT
>DASPJI010000189.1:0-3990 GCA_035628695.1 Thermoanaerobaculia bacterium
CTCGCTCCCGAGCCCCGCCTCGGTGAACGGGTTGTCAGGCCGGCCGCGCAGCAGGCCGGTCACCCGGCTCTCCAGCACGTCCACCCGGTCGGCGCCAACGAGAAGCAGCCAGTGCGTCAGCCGCCCCTCGCTGTACCGGTAGGCGTAGCGGCGGATCGCGCCGGACAGCCCCTTGGGAGGGCAGACGGTGCCGAAGACCGGCGTCAGGAACTTGTGCTCGGGAGTCCGCTCCCGGGGCCAGTGCTCCGGCTGCCGCTCGGGGAAATGCCAGTGGGCGCCGGTCCCCTCGGGGTTGAACTTCTCCTTGGGGGTGGCGGGGCGGTCCTTGGGATCGAGGTCGACCCCCCAGCCAGGGATGGTGCGGCGGAGCTCCTCGCTCGAACGGGCGATTCTGGGCTTCTCTGCAGTGTAGGCCATGACGATCTCCCTTCCTTGCTAGTGCGTCCGCGGATAGACCAGGGGCTTGATGCACCCGTCGAGCTTGCTGGCCATCATGTGGTAGCCCTCGGCGATCTCCTCGAGCGGGAGGCGGTGGGTGACGATGTCGCTCGGCTTGAGCACGCCGTTCTTCACGTGCTCGAACAGGCGCGGCCAGTACCGCTTGACGCTGCACTGGTTGGTGCGGATGGTCAGCCCCTTGTTCATCGCGTCGCCGAACTTCACGGCGCTGAACAGCGGGCCGTAGCCCCCCACGACGGAGACGTTGCCGGCCTTCCGGACGCAGTCGATGGCCCAGTTGAGCGCCACCGGCGAGCCCCCCTGCAGCTTGAGCTTGGTCGCGGTCACCATCTGGAAGAAGCTGCCGTCCGCCTCCGCGCCGACGGCGTCGATGCAGACGTCGGCGCCGAGGAAGTCGGTCTCCTTCTTGATGAGCATCACGATGTCCTTGACCTGGGTAAAGTTGATCGTCTCGGCGTGGGCGAACTCGCGGGCGAACTCCAGCCGATAATCGAGGTGGTCGACCACGATGACGCGCCCGGCGCCCATCAGCCAGGCCGACTTGGCGGCGAACAGCCCGACCGGCCCGGCGCCGAAGACCACCACCACGTCCCCCTCCTTGATCTCGCCGAGCTCGGCGCCGAAGTAGCCGGTGGGGCAGGCGTCGGTGAGCATCACCGCGTCCTCCTCGTCCATCCAGTCAGGGATCCGGCTCGGCCCGACATCGGCGAACGGCACGCGCACGTACTCCGCCTGGCCGCCGTCATAGCCGCCCGCGGTGTGCGAGTAGCCGTAGATGCCACCGACGGCGCTGGCGTTGGCGTTGACGTTGTGGCAGTTGGCATAGAGCTCCCGCGAGCAGAAGAAGCAGGAGCCGCAGAAGATGTTGAACGGCACCATGACCCGGTCGCCGACCTGCAGGTTCTGCACCGACGGGCCGACCTCCTCGACCACGCCGATGAACTCGTGGCCGAACGTCATCCCGACGCGGGTGTCGGGCATCAGCCCATGATAGAGGTGGATGTCCGAGCCGCAGATCGCGGAGCAGGTGACCCGCACGATGGCATCGTTCGGGTGCTCGATCGCGGGGATGTCCTTCTTCTCGACACGGACCCGGTAGGGTCCGCGGTAGACCATCGCGTGCATCATGTTGGGGTCTCCTCTCAGGTGTTCATTCCGACGCACTCGTCAGGAGGAGGAGTTGCTGCAAGGCCACTGCCAGCGCGCGGCGAGTCGCGTCGCGATGAAACGAACTGAGAGCTGGTCAGGGAAGAAGTAGAAGTGGTGCAGCCAGGAGGAGTCGAACCCCCAACCTACAGATCCGTAGTCTGTCGCTCTATCCAGTTGAGCTATGGCTGCACGATGTGTCCAACTCGTGCGGACCCCGAATTGTAGGGCAGGCCGGGACGTCATGCAACCCCCCGGATTCATCCGGATTCAACCGGCTTCACCGGGGGGGCTCACCCGTTCCAGGGCTCCCCTGCCCGAAGCGGAGGGACGGGTCGGCGCGGGCGTCCCGGAAGTAGGTCGCGTACTCGCGGACGGCCTGCACGGTGAGCGCCTCCTGCCGGGCGGCCTCCTGGAAGAGCAGCAGCGCGGCCATCGCCTCGCGGTGGACGTCCTGGGCCTGGAAGATCGGGTAGATCTCCTCGGCGAGCCGCCGGAGGTCCGCCGTCCGTCCCTTCCGCGCGTAGAGCTGGGCGAGGTCCTCGATCGAGACCATGGCGGCGTCGTAGCCGTTGCCTTGGGCGATGAAGCCGTCCCGCACCTCCAGGAAGATCCACTCGGCATCCACCTCGTCACCCTGGCCGAGGGTGATCTTGCCGCGCAGCCAGTGGAGCCGGAGCTGGGTCCAGGGCTCCGGGAACGCGCGGTAGAGGTCCGCGTCGGCGTCGAGCATCGCCGCCGCGGCGTCATACTTCCCGTCCTCGGTGAGGAAGAGCGCCAGATTGTAGCGGGCGTTCATCAGCAGGCGCGGCTCCTGGCCGTCCCGCAGCCCCTCGATCGCCGCCGTCGTCGCCTCGGCGGCGAGCGCGGTGTCCCCCCGGTGGAAGAGCATCAATCCCAGAGTGATCAGCACCCGGGCGGTCTCCACCGTGTCGCCGCTCACCCGGTAGAGCATCGCGGCGCGGGTGAGGAGGCCCTGGGCCCTCTTGAAGCGCCGCTGGTCCATGCGCAGGGAGCCCTCCAGGTGGTCGATGCGGCCGAGGATCGCCGTATCGGTGACGCCGAGGTGTGTGATGACGTACCGGGCGTGCTGGAAGTGCTCGTCCGCCTGCCGGGGATCGTCCCCCACGCGGCAGGCATTGGCCATCTCGGCCGTCGCCAGGGCGAGGAGCCCGAAGGAGTTCGGAATCCGGGGATTCCGGTGGGCGATGAGCCGGGCCAGGGACGCCAAGCGGAGCGCCTCACCCGGCTCGGCCTGTACCCGCTTGCGGCTCTCCGCGATGAGGAGACGCACCAACGTGGCGCTACGGAACCGCACCCAGGAGCGCTCCACCCGCAGAACCCTCTCCTCGTGAGGCCGGCCGAGGAGATCCTCCAGGTCTCGCTCCGCCTGCCGTTCCTCCTTCTCAATAGGAATAGGCTGCTCCTCGGGGAGAGGCGGGACGGTCTGAAACACCTGGCTGGAGCCGGTGGCTCCGGCCGCCGCCGTCTGCTCCTTCTGGAACCTCTCGATCTCCTGCCGGCAGGTAGGGCAGAGGCTCATCAGGTGCTCCAGCCCCATCTGCGCGATGGCGCCCGGGGGCAGCTCGCCACGGGAGGCAGCCCAGAGGAGGTCGCGGGTGAGATGGATACCGGTCATGAATTCTCCTCGTGCGGAACAAATCCTTGCTCAGTCGCCCAGGCCAGTATACCGCAAGAAAGAGCCACCATCTGGAAGAAAGATCTTGTCTGGGGAACACTTCGAGCCCCCACGCGATGGAAAGGCCTATCCGTTCGGGTCCATGCCCGATCCCCGGTCGCCGTCGCCGTCGCCAGAACTGGTGCCCGAGCCGCCCGTTCCCGAGCCGGACGGCGTCGCGGCGGGTTGGGGCTCGCCGTTCGGAGCCGCCGTGGTGGACTTCTCGCCGGTGAGGAGATCCCAGAGAGACGAGAGGATGGAGGAGGCGCTCGGGAGGTCGAGGACGCCGGCCGGTATCGCCGATGCCGCGGGGCGAGCCGGCGACGAGGCCAGGAGCAGGGTCAGGAGGAGGACGCGGACGCGAGACTGCAAGGTGTGGTTCAAGGAACCCCCTTCTTCGCGGCGGCTCCGCGCGGACCCCGGGATGGGGCCCGGGGCCGCTCTTGATATAGGTGCTCAGGCGTAGGTAAGGCGAGTCTTCGGGGAGAACGGAGGCAGACGCCAGGCTCAGCGGCGCCGGGCCGCGAGCGCCGCGAGCTGTTCGTCCGCCTGGCGCACCAGCTCGTCCCGCGGTCCGGCCTGCGCCGCGAGGGTGGCGCGCCCCTCGCGCAGCAGGGCCTCGGCCTCCTGGTCGCGGCCGAGCTCGAAGAGGCAGAAGCCGAGCCCGAGCTGCGCCTTGGCCAGGTCCGGATGCCCGGGCTCCAGCG
>DASPJI010000190.1:0-5004 GCA_035628695.1 Thermoanaerobaculia bacterium
GCAGCTCTATGACCGGCGCCCCTTCTTCCTGGCGCCGGACCTGTCCCCCGTCTTCCTGTCCAACGCCGGCCTCGACCCGCAGCGGGCGCTGAGCTGGGAGGCCGGGGCGCGCTCCCCCCTGGGAACCGCCGCCTGGACTGAAATCGCCCTCTACCGGATGGAGGTCGGCGACGAGATCGGCTTCGACCTCGCCCGGCTCCGCTTCGCCAACATCGACCGCAGCCTGCACCAGGGGATCGAGTGGGGCCTCGCGGCCGAGGCCGGACCGCTCCGCCCGCGCCTCGCCTACACGCTGACCGAGGCCACCTTCGAGGGCGGCGCCCACGACGGCCGGCGGATCAACGGCATCCCCCGGCACCAGATCGCCGCCGGTCTCGGCTGGGAGGCGCGGGCTCTCACCGGTGAGGTCGAGGCGCGTCACGTCCGCGGCCAGTTCGCCGACGAGGACAACCGCTTCCCCCTGGATCCCTACACTCTACTGAACGCCGCAGTGGACTGGAAGCTCTCCCGCTTCTCCCTGGGGCTCACCGTGCGCAACCTCCTGGGGGCCGATTTCGAGACCAGCGGCTTCGTCACCCTGGACGAGACGGGGGCACCGCTCCCCCTCTACTACCCAGGGGCCGAGCGGGCCGTCGTGGGGCGGTTGAGCCTGGAGCTCTGAGCTCCGTGGCACGTCCCTTGCGACCCTTTCCGTCTGAGCCGGCCGCCGTGGCTCGGCGCAGTCCTCACCACAGGAGGGGCCCGCCCGTCCATAGTCACCCTTTCTTACATTTCCAGGAGGTACGACACCGTGCGAGACATCGCCACTTTGAGTCCTTCACTTCAGGGCACGGGGCGCTTCACCGAAGATTCCCCCGACTCTTCTTCCCATTCCTCGGGCAACCGGCTCGCGTCGGTCGTCGGCAATACGGTCCTCGCCGTGAGCGGCGCGGTGCTCGTGGGCTATGCCCTCAAGCAGCGCTCGTGGAAGGCCGCCGGCGTCGCCCTGGCGGGCGCTCCGCTCGCCTATCGCCAAGCCACCGGCTCCTGGCCGCTCCAGCGCACCGAGGAGGCCCTGCCCGTCACCGTCGAGACCAGCGTCACCATCATGAAGCCGCGCGAGGAGCTCTACTCCTTCTGGCGCCGGCTGGAGAACCTCCCCCGGTTCATGCGGCACCTCGACTCCGTCACCGAGAGCGGCGACGGGATCTCCCACTGGGTCGGCCGCAGCCCCCTCGGGATGAAGGTCGAATGGGACGCCGAGGTCATCGAGGAGCGCGAGGGGCACCTCCTCTCCTGGCGCTCGCTCCCTGGCTCGCAGGTCCACAACGCGGGCTCGGTCTTCTTCGAGGACGCTCCGGCGAACCGCGGCACCATCGTGCGCGTCGTCTTCGAGCTCCAGCCGCCGGCCGGCCCCATCGGCCGCGCCGTGGGCAAGGCGATGAGCCCGATGACCGAGCAGCAGGTCAAGCAGGACCTCCGGCGCTTCAAGAACCTGATGGAGGCCGGCGAGATCCCGACCACCGACGGACAGCCCGCGGGCAAGCGCCCCGCGATCAACATCCACAACCCCTTCTGAGGATCATCAGCGCCCTCGCGAGGGGCCGGGAGTGCAACCATGAGAGCAGTCTGTTGGAACGGCGTCAACGAAGTCCGGGTCGAGACCGTCCCCGATCCCGAGATCCTCAATCCCCGGGACGTCATCGTCCGCGTCACCACCGCGGCGATCTGCGGCTCCGACCTCCACCTCTACGATGGCTACATCCCCGCCATGAAGAAGGGGGACATCCTCGGCCACGAGTTCATGGGCGAGGTCGTCGAGTTGGGGACCGACGTGAAGAACGTCCAGGTGGGCGACCGCGTCGTCGTCCCCTTCAACATCTCCTGCGGCCAGTGCTTCTTCTGCCAGAAGGAGATGTTCTCGCTGTGCGACAACACGAACCCCAACTCCGTCATGGCGGAGAAGATGTTCGGCTACTCGCCGGCCGGCCTCTATGGCTATTCCCACCTGACCGGCGGCTACGCCGGAGGCCAGGCCGACTATGTGCGGGTCCCCTTCGCCGACGTCAACGTCCTCAAGGTCCCCGAGGGCATGGAGGACGAGAAGGCCCTGTTTCTGGGGGACATCTTCCCCACCGGCTACATGGCGGCGGAGAACTGTGACATCGAGCCCGGCGACACCGTCGCCGTCTGGGGCTGCGGACCGGTCGGCCAGTTCGCCATCCAGAGCGCCTGGATGCTCGGCGCCGAGCGGGTCATCGCCATCGACCGCTTCCCCGAGCGGCTGCTCCTCGCCGAAGGTTGGGGCAGGGCCGAGATCCTCGACTACGAGCAGGTGGACAGCGTCCTCGACACGCTGCGCGACATGACCGGCGGCTTCGGTCCCGATTGCTGCATCGACGCGGTGGGCATGGAGGCTCACGGCTCGGGCCTGGACGGCTTCTATGACAAGGCCAAGCAGAGCCTGCGCCTCGAATCCGACCGGCCGACCGTCCTGCGCGACGTCATAATGGCCTGCCGCAAGGGGGGCACGGTCTCCATCCCCGGGGTCTATGGCGGCTTCGGCGACAAGATCCCCATCGGCGCCATGATGAACAAGGGGCTGACCATCAAGACCGGCCAGACCCACGTCCAGCGCTACATGCGTCCCCTCCTCGACCGCATCCAGGCCGGGGAGATCGACCCCTCCCGGATCATCAGCCACAGCCTGGACCTGGAGGACGCGCCGGAGGGCTACGAGACCTTCAAGCACAAGGAGGACAACTGCATCAAGGTCATCCTCAAGCCCCACGCCCATGGCAACGGCCACTCGCACCACCACGGCGGCAACGGCAACGGACGCCACCGCCACGGGATGGAAGGCGAGCGCGACCATACCGGCAAGGGGTTGTGATGCAGGGCGCTGCCTCCCGGGAGGGTGGACAGCGCCGCCGCCCGTCTTCCAAGGTCCTCCTCGCGGCGGCGGCCGGCTTTGGGCTGGCCGCCGCCGCGCGGGCCCTGCGCCGGCGGCAGCCCATGGACTTCCGTGACAAGGTCGTGCTGATCACGGGCGGGTCACGGGGTCTGGGGCTCCTCATCGGCCGTGAGCTCGCGGCCCGGGGGGCGCGGCTGGCGATCCTGGCGCGGGACCCGGCGGAGCTCGACCTCGCCCGGCGCGAGTTGGCGGCCCTGGGGGGGCAGCGGGTCTTCGCCGTCCCCTGTGACGTCGGGAACCGCGACGAGGCGCGCTGGGCGGTGGATACGGTCGCCGAGCGCTTCGGGCGGCTGGACGTGCTGATCAACAACGCCGGCATCATCCAGGTGGGCCCCCTGGAGCATATGCAGCTCGAGGACTTCGAGGAGGCCATGCGGGTCCACTTCTGGGGCCCGCTCTACCTCACCTGGGCGGCGCTCCCCCACCTGCGCCACCAGGAGGGCGGGCGGATCGTCAATATCTCGTCCATCGGCGGCAAGGTGGCGATCCCCCACCTCGTCCCCTACTCGGCCAGCAAGTTCGCCCTCGCCGGCCTGTCCGACGGGCTGCGCGCGGAACTGGCCAAGGAGGGGATCTACGTCACGACCGTCTGCCCGGGGCTGATGCGCACGGGCTCGCACGTCAACGCCATGTTCAAGGGGAAGCGGGAAGAGGAGTTCTCGTGGTTCGCGGTCGCCGACGCCAATCCGTTAGCCTCCATCAGCGGCCGGCGGGCGGCGCGGCGGATCGTCGAGGCCTGCCGCTACGGCGAGCCGCACCTGACCCTCACCCTCCAGGCCAAGCTCGCTGTGGCGGCGTCCCATGTGGCGCCGTGCCTGACCGGCCGGGCTCTGGAAGCGGTGGCACGCCTCCTCCCCGGCCCCGCCGAGCAGGACGGCGACGAGGCCAGGCCGGGCTGGAGGTACTCCTCCCGCTGGGCCCCCTCGCTCCTCACCCGTCTTGCCGACGAGGCGGCGGTGGAGAACAACGAGCTGCGGCGGCAGGCGGTGGAGTATGGGAAGTACGGGAACGGGAAGAGCCGCCCGGCGCTCGGCGAGGGCCCAGGGGCTTGAGCCCCTGGGCCTGCGCCCTGTCTCCTACTTCTTGACGAAGCTCCGGCCGTCGAGCTTCGCCGTCGGCTGGACGCCGTAGAGGTCGAGGATGGTGGGCATGACGTCGCCCATGTAGGCGTCCCGGGCGTCCATCGGGATGCTACTGAAGAAGATGCCCTCCACCAGCGGCGGGTAGACCGAGCAGTGGTCGCCGCTCCAGATGTTGGTGTTGTCCTCGACGATCTCCTTGGCGATGCCGCCCAGGCTGTCCTGCCAGCCGACGCGATAGCCCTCGCTGTTCGACGGGATCAGGTCCGGGATCAGCTCCGGGTCGAAGGTGCCGTAGGCCTCGTCGCGGGTGAAGACATGGGCCACCGGACGCTCGCCGGTCAGCGGATCGACGAAGGCCTCGAGCCCGGCCTTGATCTCCGCGGCCACCCGCTTGTACTCCTCGCCCGGCTCGACGATCCCCTTGGACTCGCGCCCCTTGAGGTTGATGTAGATCTGGCCCAGGCCCAGCGCGTAGGCCCTGGTCTGCGACCAGTCGACGTTCTTGAAGAAGTCGCCCTGGTCGAAGAGGTCCTCCAGGTTCTTGCGCTCGGGATCCTCGCCGGTCAGCTTCATGAAGCCGTTCTTAGCCAGCCAGGTGTTGTAGTTCATGCCGCGCCGGAAGGAGGCGAAGCCGTGGTCCGAAACCACCATCAGGATGGTGTCCTTCGGCATCTTCTGCATCACCTCGCCGACGATGGCGTCCATCTCCTGGTAAGACTGGAGGATCGAGCCCCCCCACTTCGCCGACCCCTCGGGGGTGTTCAGCGGATGCTTGGGGTCGAAGAACCGGAACATCATGTGCTGGACGCGGTCGGTGAACTCGAAATAGTGCACCAGCACGTCCCACTCGTCCTTGCGCTCCAGGAAGCCGCGCAGCATCTCGCGGTCCTTGTCGACCGTCAGCTTGACGTCCTCCAGGAACACCTCCTCCGGGATGGTGCCGTTGTCCATCGACCAGGTGTCGATGGT
>DASPJI010000191.1:0-3532 GCA_035628695.1 Thermoanaerobaculia bacterium
GCCGGCCGCCTGCGCCTGCTGCGCGGCAGCCTGGAGGACCGCGACGCCCTGGCCGCGGCGTTCCGCGGCGCCCGCACGGTCGTCCACCTGGCCACCGGCGGCGGCACCACCTGGCAGGCGGTCGAGCGCTCCATGATCAACGGCTCGCTCGGCGCCGCCGAGGCCGCTCTCGCCGAAGGGGTCGAGCGGTTCGTCTACGTCTCGTCGATCGCCGCCCTCTACGCCGGGCCCGACGCGGGCCCGGTCCTCGAAGACTCCCTGGCGGTGGACCCCAAGGCCGAGGAGCGGGACGTCTACAGCCGCGGCAAGGCGGTGGCCGAGCAGGCCCTCCTCCGGCTGCACCGCGAGCGCGGCCTGCCCCTCGTCATCGTCCGTCCGGGCGTGGTGCTCGGCCAGGGGACGCCGTTGCAGCACTCCGGCCTCGGCCTGTGGGTGCGCGACAACCACTGCGTCGGCTGGGGCCAGGGGGATCACCCGCTGCCCGTGGTCGACGTGGAGGACGTGGGTGACGCCCTGGCGCGGCTGGTGGCCTACGAAGGACGCGACCTCGAAGGCCAGGCGCTGAACCTCTGCACCCGCACGCCGCTGTCGGCGCGCGAGATCGTCGAGGAGATGGCGCGCGCCACCGGCCGCGACCTCCACTTCCATCCGCGCCCCCTGTGGCTGAGCCAGGGGCTCGAGATCGGCAAGTGGCTGGTCAAGAAGGTGGGACGCCAGAAGGACGCGCCGTTCCCGTCCTATCGCGATCTCAAGACGCGGTCGCTCGCCCCTCCCTTCACCGCGCGCACCGCGCGCGAGGTCCTCGGCTGGACCCCGGTCGAAGACCGCGAGGGGTTCCTGGACCGCGCGGTGCGCGGCTCTTCTTCAAGCCCTCGGAGCGATGGCCGAGCCTGACGTCCAATCCGTGCGCGGCAGCGTAGGGCCGCCGGAGGCCCCGGGAGGCCTCCGGCGGCCCCACCTGCTCCACGTGTTCTCCAACTTCGTCCCCACCGGGCCGGAGCTGCGGACCGTGGCCCTCATCGGGGCGTTCGGCGACGAGTTCAGGCATTCCATCGTCTCCATGGACGGGCGGACGGGGGCCGCCGAACGCCTTCCTCCAGGCGCCCCCGTCCGTCTGTTGCAGAACCCGCCGCGCGCGGGCTCGCTCCAGACCGCCCGCCGCCTGCGCCGGCTCCTCGCCGACGTCGGCCCGGATCTGGTCCTCACCTACAACTGGGGAGCGTTCGACATGCTTCTCGCCGCCCGAAGCCGCGGCTTCCGGCGGGTGATCCACCACGAGGAGGGGTTCAACGACGACGAGACGGAGAGCTACAAGCTCCGCCGCGTCCTGGCCCGCCGCCTGGTGCTGCCCGCCGCCTTCCAGGTGGTGGTGCCGTCGCAACGCCTGCAGCGGGTGGCCGTCGACCTCTGGCGGCTCCCCGGCCGGCGCGTGCGCCTCATCCCCAACGGCATCCGCCCCGACTCCTTCGGGCCCGCGGACGGCCACCCCGAGCTGCGCCGCGCCCACGGCATCCCCGACGGCGCCCTGGTCGTCGGCGCGGTAGGTTCGCTGCGGCCGGTGAAGAACTTCATGCGCCTGCTGGAGGCGGCGGCTGTCGCTTCAGACAGCGCTCCGGAGGCGCACGTCCTGCTGGTGGGCGACGGCGAGGAGCGGCCGGCGCTCGAGGCGCGGGCCGCGGCGCCGGACCTCGCCGGCCGCATCCACTTCGCCGGCTATCAGGCGGATCCCCGGCCGTTCTACCGCGCCATGGACCTCTTCGCCGTCACCTCGGACAGCGAGCAGATGCCCGTCTCCCTGCTGGAGGCGATGGCGTCGAGCCTGCCGGTGATCGCCACCGACGTGGGGGACGTGCGGGCCATGCTCCCGGTGGGCCAGGAGCACTACGTCGTGCCGCCGGGCCCCGAGGCCGCCGCCGCTCTGGGGGAGGGAATCCGCAAGCTCGCGGCCGATCCGGCCATCCGGCGCCGGATCGGGTCCGCCAACCGGCGCCGGGTGGAGACGCGCTACAGCTTCGATTCCATGTGCGCCGCCTACCGGGAGGTCTACCACGCGGCGCTGTGCTCGTAACGGGCTACTCGCTCGTGAACCGCTGCAGATAGATGCCGGAGGCGTCCGCGTAGAAGGGGTGGCGGCCCCAGGCCATCACCCAGCGCCCGTCCTCCAGGCTCGCCACGCCGGCACAGCCACTCACGGGCGACCAGTCGGCCAGCCGCAGCTCGGGTCCGAGACGCCGGCCGTTGGCCTCGAACATCCGGGCGGAGAGCTTGGCCTCTGCCGGGTTGCGGGCGTCGTAGTGGCGCCAGAGCACGACGAATCTCCCCTGCTCGTCGATGGCGGGACGGCTTGGTCGCTGACTCTGCCTGGCCTCCACCCGGGGGCTCACCCGCAGGACCGGGCTCGCCGGCTGGCCGTCGGAGCCGTAGGCGCGCGCCATGGCATAGGAGCTCGAGACCGGGCCGGCGATGGAGGTCCAGGTGACGACGAACTGACCCGCCTCGTTGGCGGCCACCATTACCTCCCGGTTGGAGCTGGCGAAGTCGTTGCCGCTGATCAGGAAGGCCGGCCCGAGAGGACGCCCGTCGGCGTCGAACCGGCGGCCGTGGACGGTGACTCCGATCCTTCTCGCGTACCCCTGGCTCCAGACGATGACCAGCCCGCCATCGGGCATCTCGGCCGCGTCGGCGCCACCGTTGATCCCGGCCAGGAAGCTCCGGCCCTCCTCCTCCGGATCGTGGCGCCGCTCCACCACCACGCCTCTGCGCCCGTTGCCGGAGGCCCGAAGCAGGGTGACGAAGTCCCCCGACGGCAGCGGCACCAGCACGCCCCGCCGCAGGGAGTGCTCCGAGCCCCCGGAGCGCGCCACGGCGACGCTGTGGCCGCCGTACTTGCCGGCCTCCTCGCGCCAGGTGAAGAGAGGCTCCTCGCCGGGCGCCGTGCCGACCCGCAGGTCATAGACGCACCGGTCGCCGGCGCGGACGGCCAGGAAGGGGGGCGCCTCGGCCGTCCCGTCCCGGTCATAGGTCCGGGTATACAGGCGTCCGGCAGGGGTACAGGAGTGTATCGACTCGTCCTGGGTGTTGGCCCAAGCCACGGTAAATCCGCCGCCGGCGTCCGCGGCGAGGGCCGGACAGTAGCCCGCCGTGGCACTGGTATCCACCCGCTGCTCGCGCCCCAGTGGGACGAGCTGGGCCGCGGCCGGCGCCGCCGCAAGGACGGCGAGGATGAGAAGAAGAGGTCCAGTGATCAGACGGCGAATCAAGCGCCACCTCCGGATTCTTGTCAACCAGTCTACACGTCCCGTCGCGCGCGGCTCCTCCTCCTCACCGCCCTCCTCCCCCTGGCCTGTGGCGCCGACGCCGAGCCCCCGGCCAGGCGGCCGGACCCCGGCGCCTACCTCGCCTACGTTCGCGACGCGCCCGAGTTCCAGCCCGTTCCGCACGATCCAGCCTTCGAGATCGGCCGCTGGGACACCTGGCTCTACATGCCATGGCGCTACCGATGGACGATCGGCACCGGCGACGAGGGAGGGCG
>DASPJI010000192.1:0-4996 GCA_035628695.1 Thermoanaerobaculia bacterium
GAGAGCCCGAAGAGCTGGGAGAGACCGTCGCCTTCCTCTGCTCCCCCGCCGCCTCCTACCTCACCGGCCAGGCGCTGGCGGTAGATGGGGGGGCGGTGAGGGGGTTGTAAGCCCCCCCTACGTCGCCACGATATTCACCAGCCGGCCCGGCACCACCACCACCTTCCGCACCGTCATCCCCTCCAGGAAGCGTTGCGCGCCTTCGCTGGCGAGGGCGCGCTGGCGCATCTCCTCCTCGGGGAGGTCGACCGGCACGGTGAGGCGGTCGCGGAGCTTGCCGTTGACCTGGACGACCAGGGTGACCTCCTCGTCCCTGGCCGCGGCCTCGTCGACGTCGGGCCAGTCCTGCAGGTGGACCGAGCCCTCGAAGCCGAGGCGCTCCCACATCTCCGCGGCGGCGTGGGGGGCCACCGGCGCCATCATCCGCAGGTAGACGTCCTGGACGTTCCTCCAGACCGGCGACGACGCAGCCCCCTCGTTCCTCGCCTGCGACACCTCGTTGAGCAGCTCCATCAGGGCCGCCACGATGGTGTTGAACTGGAGCGTCTCGAAGTCGCGGGTGACCTGCTTGAGCGTCTTCTGGGTCTTGCGCCAGAGCCCCTCGGCGATCCCGGGAGCGGCCTCCTTCCCGTCCTCCTCCGCCTCGACGAACATCAACCAGACGCGGCGCAGCCAGCGCGAGGTCCCCTCGATGCCCCGGCTGTTCCACGGCCCGCCGAGCTCCCAGCGGGCGAAGAACATGAGATAGGCGCGCACCGTGTCGGCACCGTAGCGGTCCACCAGGTCGTCCGGCGCCACCACGTTGCCGCGGCTCTTCGACATCTTCTCCGAGTCCTCGCCCAGGATGATCCCCTGGTTGCGGAGCTGGAGCATCGGCTCGTCGCCCTGGACGATCCCCATGTCCCGCAGCCCCTTGTGGAAGAAGCGGGTGTAGATCAGGTGCATCGTCGCGTGCTCGATGCCGCCGGTGTAGGTGTCGACCGGCATCCAGTAGTCGTACTCGGCGGGGTCGAACGGCCCCTGGTCGTAGCGGGGGCTCAGGTAGCGCAGGTGATACCAGGACGAGCACATGAACGTGTCCATGGTGTCCGTCTCGCGCCGCGCCTCGCCGCCGCAGACCGGGCAGGTGGTCTTGGACCACGTCGGGTGGAGCTTGAGCGGGCTCTCCCCCGAGGGCCGCCACTCGATGTCGTCCGGCAGCAGCACCGGGAGCTGGTCGTCCGGCACCGGCACCGCGCCGTCCTTCTGGCAATAGACGATCGGGATGGCCGCCCCCCAGTAACGCTGGCGCGAGATCAGCCAGTCGCGCAACCGGTAGGTCACGGCGCCGCGGCCGACCCCCTTCTCCTCGAGGAGCGCCGTCACCTTCTCATAGGCCTGATCGGCCGGCGTGCCGGTGAGCGGTCCGGAGTCCACCATGACCCCGTCGTGGGTGAGCGCCTCGGTCAGCTCGTCGCCGGAGACCGGCTCGGCCCCCTCGGGCCGGATCACCGGGCGGATGGGCAGCCCGTACTTCCGGGCGAACGCGAAATCGCGCTCGTCGTGGGCCGGCACGGCCATGATGGCGCCGGTGCCGTAGCCCATCAGCACGTAGTCGGCGATCCACACCGGCACCTTCTCGCCGTTGACGGGGTTGATGGCCCAGCCGCCGGTCCAGACGCCCGTCTTCTCCTTGTCGGCCGCCTCGCGCTGGATGTCCGTCTGCCGCGTGGCCGTCTCGACATAGGCCTCGACCTCGGCGCGCTGGGCGTCGCTGGTGAGCCTGGCGACGAGCGGATGCTCGGGGGCCAGCACCATGAAGGTGGCGCCCCAGAGGGTGTCCGGCCGGGTGGTGAAGATCTCCAGCGGCTCGCCGGCTTCGCCGATCTCAGCGGTGAAGACGACATGGGCCCCTTCGGAGCGGCCGATCCAGTTGCGCTGGAGCGTCTGGACGCGCTCGGGCCAGTCGATCCTCGAGAAGTCGAGCAACTCGTCGGCATAGCGGGTGGTCCGGAAGAACCACTGCTCCAGCTCCTTGCGGATGACCGGCGTGTCACAGCGCTCGCAGCGGCGGTCGTCGCCGATGACCTGCTCGCGGGCGAGGGTCGTATTGCAGCTCGGGCACCAGTCGACGGCGGCGTACTTCCTGTAGGCGAGGCCGTGCTTGAAGAACTGGAGGAACAGCCACTGGGTCCACCGGTAGTACTCGGGGTCGGCCGAGACGATCTCGCGGCGCCAGTCGATCATCGTGCCCATGCGGCGGAGCTGGCCGCGCATGCGGTCGATGTTCGCGTACGTCCACTCCTTGGGGTGGATGTTGCGTTTGATCGCGGCGTTCTCGGCGGGCAGGCCGAACGCGTCGAAGCCCATGGGGAACAGGACGTTGGCGCCGCGCATCCGCATGAACCGGGCGCGGGCGTCCACCGGACAGATGGAGTACCAGTGGCCGATATGGAGATCGCCCGAGGGGTACGGCAGCATGGTGAGCGCGTAGTGCTTGGGCCGGTCGCGGTCGACGTCGGCCCGGTAGAGGCCCTCGGCCTCCCACCGCTCCTGCCACTTCGGTTCGATCTCGGCCGGGTCGTATCCCCGGGGATTCCTGGGCTTCTCCATGTCCAGCGTCCTTATCTATAGATGTCGCAGCTGTCGCCGCCGGGGCCCCGGCGCGGAAGAGGGTGAGCTTATGGCGCGGGGGGGGTGGGGTGCAAGGGCCGCCCACCAGGGAGAACAGAGGGGGATTCCCGGCTTGAAGGGCTCTGAGGTTCGGGGCAACCGGCTCGCGAGGCTGCGGGCTCGCGAGCCGGGTCTCTCGGCGCTCTAGTTGCAGGAGCCGGTCTGAGGATCTCCGAAGTAGGCATAGCCTTCGGAGTTGCAGCACTCGCGGAAGTGATGGCAGCACTCCTGGGCGGTCATGTCAAGGTCCCACGGATGGTCGCCCTCGCATTGGATGTGGCACTCGGCAGTCGGGCTGTTGCCGGAAGCGCAGATGCGGCGCGCCTCCGCTGCGGTCCACGTGGAGAGCAGGACGACGACTCCGACAGCCAGTAACTGCATCAGCTTCTTCATCTGGTTTTCTCCTCTAAGGCCCCGCCAGGGATGGCCAAGTCGGTTCAAGAGCACAAAATCTTAGCATATTAGATTCAGTGCTCACTGTCCCCGCCTCGCCCGGCCAGCCTCCTCAGGGGATCGTCCAGGCGACTATCGCTCTATCCCTTGATTTCCGCCTCACCCTCTTATAGGCTTCTTCCAGGACAAAGCTCTGCCGTACCGAGCCTGGCATCCTGAAAGGAGGTGCAGCGCGGTTCAACCTGGAAGCGATCTTCGCGGTTCGTGACAAGCGGCCGGCGTGTGTCCGGCCATCCATTCAAGCGGCCCGGAGTGAGTCTTGACCCTCACCCCGGACCATAGCCTCGCAAAGGGGGTAACCAATGCGAAGCCGTAGTGATTGTACGCCTTACCCGTTCTCCGTCTTTTCTCCCGCGTTCCTGCATATCTGGAGGAACAGGACGAGCCCATCACGGCGGCCGAGGCCGAATCGGCCGGGGTGTGGGGGATCGAGCGTCTGCCCGAGGGCACCTGGGGGGTGGTCCGTCCCGGGGACAGCGTGGCGCGGGGGGACGAGCCGGAGGGGGTCTTCCATCGCCTCGAGCACGCCGTCGAGGCCGCGGTGGTCTTCCCGACCCTCGGCCGGGACAACCTCTTCACCCTCCACCCTGACAAGACGCCCCGCGGCTATGCCATCGAGATGCCCGGCGAGTTGGTGGGGCACCTTCGCCACTTCGACTCCAGCCTCACCGACCGGATGCACTTGGCGGACTGCCTGCTGCGCACGCCCGACTCGCTCGGCCGGCTCCTCCGCGCCGCCGGCGGCGCCGCCCTGACCCGGACGGACAAGCTGCTGCTCCACCGCCTCTTCGTGCAAGAGGTACCCTGACGTTTTCGGCGCCGGCTCGCGAGATTCGCGGGCCGGCGCCACCTGGCCCGCTTACATCTCGCCCATGCTCGGGCAGTACGTGTCTTCGAGGGGGGACCCGCCCTCCTCATAGGCGGTACCGTAGTAGCCGCAAAGCTCGCCGAAGTAGTTACAGCACCCCCAATATCCCCCGGCGATGGGGCCATGATACGAGCCACCGCCGTAGGCGCACTCGATGTGGCAGTCCCCGATGTCGGCTCCGGCGGTGTTGAGAGAGGAGAGCAGGACGACGGCCACGAGCGCCAGCAACTGCGTCAGCTTCTTCATAGAGCTCCTCCTGAAAAGGCCCGCTCCTGAGGCTTGGCGAGCCGGATGGATGGTTCGCCAAGTTTAACTGCATAGATGGAAACACGAAGCGGCGGCTTCGGGGGCGGAGGTGGACCTCCCCGGGGAGGCGCTGGTCCGGGAATCCGGCCCCCCTTTGACATCGCACGCTGAAAGACTGAAGATCCGCTCTTCACCCCTCCGCCCTGCGATGGGCAGAAAGGACACGACCTGATGAGGAAGCGGACGAAGAAGCTCTCGTTGTCGAAGGAGACTCTGGCTCACATGGATGCCCGGAGGCTGGAGGGGGCCGCCGGCGGTTCGATCAATCCTCCCTTTGAAACCGACACCATCATCCCGGACTGCGCGACGCGCAACGTCAGTTGTCAGGGCAGTTGTGCCTGCACCGGGACCGAGCTTTGTCAGACTGTGACCTGCACTTGCTGAAGCGGCGCAAACGCCTCTGAGATAGCTGGTCCGGTCAGGTCGCTGGGCGCGCTTCAGCAGCGGTCCATGTGGCGCGAGCTGGCCGGATCCCATCTCCCCCGCCCGGAGCGCTTCCCTGCTCCCGCGCCTAACCGTAGCTCGGGCAGTAGAGATGTTGCAAGGGCTGCTCGCCTTCGAGGTAGGCGGTGCCGTAGTTGTCGCAAGCGGTAGCGAAGATCTGGCAACAGTCGCCGTAGGACGCGGGCCCCTGCCAGGCACCGCCGTACCTGCACTCGATGTGACAATCTCCCGGCTCCGCTCCGGCCGTGGCCAGGGTGGAGAGCAGGACGATGG
>DASPJI010000193.1:0-4333 GCA_035628695.1 Thermoanaerobaculia bacterium
GTCTGGAAGAAAGTTCGTACGTCCTCCAGATTGGCCGCGGCGATGTCCTCCATGTAGCCGATGACCGGCCAGTGATAGGGGAAGTCGTCCGGGTACAGCAGCTCGTGGATGCGCTCGCCGGCCATGCCGTACGGCTGGTTCTCGACACGCTGCCGCCGCTCGTTCATCACCACGGAGCGCTGGGTGTCCAGGTTCTCCTGGGTGAGGGCGGGGAGGAAGAAGCCCATGCGGTCCGACTCGAGCCAGAGGCCGAGGTCCAGGTGGTGGGCCGGCAGGGTCTCGTAATAGTTGGTGCGGTCGTACCAGGTGGAGCCGTTGGCCACCCCGCCCACCTGCTGGACGAGCCGGAAATGGTCGTTGGTCGGGACGTGCTGGCTCCCCTGGAAGAGCATGTGCTCGAACAGGTGGGCGAAGCCGGTGCGGCCGGGCCGCTCGTTCTTCGAGCCGACGTGGTACCAGAGGTTGACCGTGACCAGGGGGAGGGAGGTGTCGCGATGAAGGACGACCCGTAATCCGTTGCTCAGGGTATATCGTTCGTAGCGAAGGTCAGGTATCGTATATAGAGTCATCAGTCGAGCCCCGCTGGGGGAGAGGGTAACCGCCCCCGTCAGGGTGCCGAGGCAGTGTATGGAGGGGTGTCGAAGCGTGTCAAGAACAACAACCTATTGCATTACGCTCGGATTGCGCTAAACTATGGCCATGGACTACTTGACCGAACGTCAGAAAGAGATCCTCGAATTCATCCACCACTTCCGCCGGGAGAAGGGTATCGCTCCCACCCACCGTGAAATCTGCGAGCGCTTCGGCTTCTCGTCGTACGGCACCGCCTACAAGCACCTCAAGCTCCTCCAGGAGAAGGGTTACCTGCGGCGGGACTGGAACCAGAAGCGCGGCATCGAGCTGCTGCGGGCGATCCCCGGCGGCGAGATGACGGCGCGACAGATCCCATTCTACGGCCGAATCGCCGCCGGCCGACCCCTCGAGGCGATGCCGGGCAACGAGCGCGTCGCCGTCCCCGACAGCCTGCTGGCCGGCAAGGAGGGGGAGCACTACGTCCTCCGCGTCGTCGGCGAGTCGATGATCGAGGAGGGGATCCAGGACGGCGACTACGTCATCGTGCTGCGGCGCGAGGTCGCCCAGCCCGGCGAGATGGTCGTCGCGCTGGTCGGCGATGACGCCACCCTCAAGCGTTTCTATCCCGAAGGGAAGACCGTCCGTCTGCAGCCGGCGAACCCGAACATGCAGCCGATCCGCGTCCCGGCCCGGGACGTGCGGGTGCAGGGCATCGTCGTCGGCCTGATGCGGAAGTTCTGACCGGCCCCCGGCGGCCTCGGCTGCCGGGCCCGCGTCTCCCCGCCCCGGGAAAGGAGAACGATCGATCGGGGCGGGGACGGGGACCGGTGCGCCGCGTCAGGAGGCCGCCGTGGAGACCGTGCCACGAGGTGAGATATGTCTGACCTGCGTTTCGCTCTGCATCGCGACGCCTTGGGCTTCGCCTACGCGGTGGCCCGGGGCGGCTCCCTCGTCGGCTTGGGTCACCGCCCCTCGTTGGAGGAGGCGGAGCAGTCGTGCGCCAGATCGTGGCCCGGTGCGGTGCGGGATGACGCGGTGCGGGACGATCTGGCGCCCCCTTTCCCGCAGCTCTGGGACCAGCTCGACGAGTACCTCGAGGGGCGGCGGCGCTCCTTCGATCTCCCCCTCGCCCCGGCGGGCACCGAGTTCCAGCGCCTCTGCTGGCAGGCGCTGCGGGAGATCCCCTACGGCCAGACCCGCTCCTATTCGGAGCAGGCCCGCCTCATCGGCCGCCCCGCGGCGATCCGGGCGGTGGGCCGGGCGAACCACGACAACCCCATCGGCGTCGTGATCCCCTGCCACCGCGTCATCGGCGCCAACGGCCACCTCACCGGCTACGCCGGCGGCCTGCCCATGAAGCGTCTCCTCCTGGAGCTGGAGGGGGTATTGACGAAGTCGCTGGCCCTCTAGGCCGTGCGCCGGGCTAGTTCAGCCCTCGCTCCTCCTGTACAATGAGCCCCCCAAAGACTCAAAGGGACCTATGGACCTCGACCGTCTACTGAAATTCATGACGGACAAGGGGGCTTCCGACCTCCATCTGAAGCCCACCCGTCCGCCTTTGCTCCGGGTCACCGGCCGGCTGCTCCCCATCGAGACGGAGCCGCTGACGCCGGAGGACCTGTCCCACATGCTGCTCAAGATCCTGACGCCGCAGCAGAAGGCGCGGCTCGACGAGCGCATGTCGGTCGACATCGGCTACGGCGTGCGCGGGCTCGCCCGCTTCCGCGGCAACATCTACATGCAGCGCGGCACGCTCGCCGCCTCGTTCCGGCGCGTGCCGTACCAGATCAAGACCCTGGAGGACCTCGACCTGCCGCAGGTGCTCCACGAGTTCTGCGACCTGCCCATGGGTCTGGTCCTGGTGACCGGCCCCACCGGCAGCGGCAAGTCGACGACGCTCGCGGCGATGATCAAGCACATCGCGGCGCGGCGCCCCTGCCACGTCATCACCATCGAAGACCCGATGGAGTTCCTGTTCACCGATGACATGGCCTCGATCTCCCAGCGCGAGGTGGGGACCGACACGACCGCCTTCTCCGAGGCGCTGCGCAACGCCATGCGGCAGGACCCGGACGTCATCATGGTGGGCGAGATGCGCGACCCGGAGACGGTGGCGACGGTCATCACCGCCGCCGAGACCGGCCACCTCGTCTTCTCGACGCTGCACACCAACAGCGCGCCGCAGACCATCGACCGCATCCTCGACACCTTCCCCGCCGAGCAGCAGGGGCAGATCCGGGCGCAGCTCGCGCAGATCCTCAAGGGTGTGGTGACGATGAAGCTGGTGGAGCGCCAGGACGGCCAGGGCCTGGTGGCGGCGCTGGAGATCCTCCGCGCCTCTCCCAAGGTCTGCAAGATGATCGAAGCCGGCGAGATCAGCGCCATCCACGAGGAGATGGAGTCCTCGGTCGGCTACTACCGCATGCAGTCGATGAACCACTCGCTGCTGGCGCTGCTGGTCCACGGCACCATCTCCTATGCCGAGGCGATGCGCCAGTCGCCCGACCCGGAAGACCTTTCACTGAAGCTCCGCAAGATGTTCCCTATGATCGAGGAGCGAGGAGGCGAGTTGAGCCCGACCACGTCCGACTTTTCACAGATCGTCGAGCTCCAGCAGTTCAAGAAGCTGTACGAGGAGCAGGAGGAGAAGGTGCGCCTGCGGCTGGCCGAGAAGGACGAGCAGATGAACGAGCTGCGCGCCCACATCCAGTCGCGCGACGGCCAGATCGAGGAGATGGGGCAGCGCCTCCAGGAGCTGTCCCAGGACCGCGAGCGCATCCGCGGCGACTACGCCCGCCTGCGCCAGGAGGCCCAGGAGAAGATCGACAAGCTCATGGAGCGCATCAAGGAGCTCAACGCCCGCCTCATGGGCGGCGGCGGCGACACCGGCGAGCGCAAGACCGGGATCTTCGGGCGCTAGCCCGCGGCTCTCACCCCCCCGGCCCCCTCTCCCGCTCACCGGGGGCCGGCCCCCTCCCTTCCGCGAGGATTTTTCGTCGCAGATCAGGGTTCCCGCGGGTCTCGACCCGGGGAGAACGTCGCCGAGCGGCGGCGCTTCGTCGCAGATCCGCACCACTCTGCGACGAACGAAGACCGCTCTGCGACGATGGGACGTTCATCTGCGACGATTGAAGGCTGATCCGCGACGAATGAACGCTGGAACGCGATGATCCGGAGCCGATCTGCGACGTTTCGAGGCAGCTCTGCGACGTTTGGCTCGGCGCCGGAGGCTTGCCTCGGATGACCGTGGGCTAGGTTCAACTCCCTAGAGCCGGCGCTTCCAATGGCTCGGGGAACGGGCGTGGTGGGCGACGGCCAATACGAAGAGGTGATCGTCGCGCCTGACGTAGAAGACGCCATAGGGGAAGCGGCGCAGGTTGGCGCGGCGGATGGAGCGGTGGATTTGTGGGAAACCGGCCGGATATGTCCGAATCCGCTCCAAGACTCTATCCAGCTCCCGCCTAAACTCTAGATCCAGTCCCGTGGCTTGGCCGGCGTACCAGGCCTGAGCCTCGCGGACATCCTCACTGGCTGCACTGCTGAGGCGAATGCGGATCACTGGGCGTCCGGCCAGATCTCGGCGCGGACCTCCTCCCAGTCCCGCCCCTCCTCGCCTTCACTACTGGCCAAGCGCTCGTCCAGGAAATCGCGTTGCCAGGCCGGGAGCGGCAGGGCGTCCGGGTCCCTGAGGCTGGACCAGATCGTCTCCGCGATCTCCAGGCGCTCTTCTTCGGGCAGATCCAGGACTTGGCGTTCGAGC
>DASPJI010000194.1:0-3457 GCA_035628695.1 Thermoanaerobaculia bacterium
GCCCGGGCCGGCGGTGAGGTCCGCCCGGGCGTCGGCGACCGTGCCGGCGAGGGAGAGGTCGGCGAAGAGCTCCCCATCGAGGTAAGGACGGGCGACCTCGGCCGGCACGGCCTCGGCCGTGAGGCTCACCCGGCCGGTCGCCTCCGGCAGCCGGACGTCGCCGCGGGCATGGATCCGTCCCCCTGGCGGCGTTCCGGCCGTGAGGAGGCGGGGCTCGACGGTGGCGTCGAACGTGGCGGCGACCCCGGAAGACGACGCGCCGGGGTCGAGACCCACCGAGCCCGAGGCGGCGAGGCGGAGGCCGTCCCCCTCGGCCCGGACGTCCCGGAAGGTCACCGGTGCCCCATCCTTATAAGAAAGGCGTCCCGCGAGCCGTGCCACCAGGGGGGAGAACCCGGGCCGCTCCACGGTCGCCCGTCCCTGCTCGACATTCACGTCCCACACGCCATCCCGGAACGAGCCGCTGGCACCGAGCCCGTCCGCCCGCCAAGCCGTCACCCACTCGGCCAGAGCTCCCTCGGTCGGTGCGCCGACAATGGCGCCGTCGCGCACGGAGAGACGGCGGATCTCGAACCCGGGCGGACCCGAAGGCTCGTCGGACGGCACCTCGGGGATGGGCGCGGCGAGGTCGAGACGCGGGGACTCGACTTCCACGTAGCGCAGGCCGAGCACGGGGCTGCGGAGCGTCCAGAGGTCGACGGCGCCCCGGACGCGCTCGGCGGTGACAAGAGGAGGGGCGCCGGGAGCGCCGACGCGCACGCCGGTGATCTCGAACCGGCCGCCCCAGCCGACGTCGAAGTCCCGCGCGGAGAAGGCGAGCTTGAATTCCTCGGCCAGGTAGGACGACAGGCGTCCCAGCACGGCCTGGCGGACGGAGTCGACGCGCAGGCTGCCGAGGGCGGCGATCAGGACGAGGAGGGGGAGGGCGACGAGCGCCAGGGCGAGAAGCAGGAGCTTCCGGCGGCGTCGGCTAGGACGAGGTTCCCCCTCCCGCGTCTGTGTCGGCTCGTCCATGGCCGGGATAGTTTAAGCCCCGGGAGAGACAGGGGCGGACAAGGGGGGCGGATCTCCGCCCCCCTTGGAAGGACTAACCAAGGGTGGTGCAGAGCTCGACGCTGCAGCCCATGGTGCAGCAGCAGCTCGGGCCGGTCATCGGGCACTGGTACGCGCCATCCGAAAGGGCCACTGGCTGGATGGCTGCTCCAGTGACATGACTCTCCAGCGGCCGCAGGGTTTCACGGGAAAGGACGAGCTTCTTCGCCTTCTTCATTCTGTGCTCCTCTTGAGTGAGGGCAGATTGTAACCCGGGGTGCTAGCATTCGGCCTCTCCGCGAGCCCATCGGGAATGAAAGCACTCAGGCCCACCCCGGGCGACCTCGCCGTCTTCGCCGTCCTGGCCGGGCTCGCGGTCCTGGTGGGGGTGGGCTTCTGGGGCTATTCGTACGACGACGCCTTCATCACCTACCGGTACGCGCGCAACTTCGCCGAGCACGGCGAGCTGGTCTTCAACCCCGGGGAGCGGGTACTGGGGACCACGGCGCCGGGCTACGCGCTGCTCCTCGGAGCGCTCACCTTCCTGACCGGGATCTCGGTGCCCGGATGGGGGACGCTGATCTCCCTCGCCTCCATCGGCGCCGTGGCGCTGGTCCTGCGGCTGGCGCTGGCCGACGCGCCGCCGGGGGTGCGCTACGGAGCGCCGCTGCTCTACGGCACGGCGGCCTTCCTCTTCAGATGGAACGTAGAGATGTTCGGCGCCGAGTCCTTCCCCGTCCTGGCGCTGGGGGTGGGGGCGGCGTGGCTGGCCTTGGGAGACGAAGAGGGGAGGCGCCGCGAGGTCGCCGCCGGGCTGCTGATCGCCCTCGCGATGATCTTCAGGCTCGACGCGGCTCTCCTCGCGGGCATCCTGGGGCTCGCGCTGTGGTGGAGGCGGCGGCGTTTCCCGCTGGCGTTCGCTCTGGCCGGGCTGGTGCCGGTGCTGCTCTTCCTTCTCTATCTGCATCTCACCTTCGGAGCCGTGATCCCCAACACCATGGCGGCCAAGCAGTCCGAGCTGCCCGCGGCCTACTCCTACACCCTGGAAGAGTGGCGCTGGCTGGGCCGCTCCCTGACCTTCGTGGGACGTCTCTCCCTCCTGCTGGCGGTGCTGGGAGCGGTTCTCTTCGGTTCCCTGCCCCTGGCTCGGCGGCGGGGCGCGGCGGGAGCGGTGGCTCTGGTGCTGATCCTCTGGCTCGCCGCGCACGAGTTGGCTTACCGGGTCCTCGCCGTCCCCTTCGCCCCCTGGTACCACGTGCCGATGATCAACGGCCTGCTGGCGGCGGCGGCCTTGGGGGGGACCGCCTGGTCGTGGGATGAGCGGCGCGCGGGCGCCAGGTGGGGAAGCTTCGGGATGCTGCTCCTCCTCTTCCCCCTGCTCGTTCAGTCCGCCCACTATGCCGTGCGCCAGTGGGGCCAGGCGCCGGACCCTCGTTGGAGCGGCTACATGGAGGCCGCGCGCCGCGTCCGGGATGGGGGAGGGAGGTCGGTGGCCGCGGTGGAGATCGGCTTCCTGGGCTACGAGTCGGACGCCCGGGTCCTCGACCTCATGGGCCTGGTGAGCCCCGAAGCCCTCACCGCCCGCCGCGACGGCACCCTCCCGGCCCTGGTCGCCCGCGAGAGGCCCGACTACCTGGTCGACGTCAGCCTGTTCCAGCCGGTCCTCGGCCCCATCCTCGACGAGCCGGCCGTACAGGCGTCGTATCAGCCCGTGGCGGAGCTGCCGGACGGAAGGGGCCCGGGGGTGCGGCTGCGGCTGTTGCGGAAATCCCTCACCCCCTGAGGCCCCGTCTCCACGCATCCGGGAACGGCGTTCATTCCTCCCGGGGCAGCCATTGCCCCGGTAGGAATGGTTGCCATTTCCAACGAAATGGAGGCCGTTTCCATCGAAACGACGCTCGTTTCTGAAGGAATGGCCTCCATCCCTGCCGAAATGGCCTTAGTTTCCCTGGGAATGGCCGTCATTTCCCTGGGAATGGTGGACGTTTCCCGAGGAATGGTGGCCGTTTCTCGAGGAATGAAGGACGTTTCTTCGGGAATGGTGGCCGTTTCGGGCCGGATGGAGACCGGGCGCCACCGGTAAGGCTTTGCCCGCCGGTGGCGCCACTCCTTCTTTATGGATGCCCTACTCCATGACCGCGGCTACCCGCTCGTCGAGGATGGCGCCGCACCGCTCGAGGGCGACCGCTCCGGCCGCCTCCAGCAACCAGGCGAGGGACTCCGGCGCCTGAAGCAGGTGGATGGCGACGTTCATGCCGTCGACGAGAACCTCATCGAAGAGCCGGAGCCGGCCGGCCATCTCGTCACCCCCGAGACCGGGGAGGAGGAGGGGATAGACCCCGTCCGCATCCGGCTGCTTGTCAATGCGGATCAGCGGATCGCGCCCCGTGCCGGGGAGCACGGCGGCGGCGACGAGGGCGAGCCA
>DASPJI010000195.1:0-5747 GCA_035628695.1 Thermoanaerobaculia bacterium
TGCCCGCCCGAGAGCTGGTGCGGATAATCCCCCAGCCGCCGCCGCGCGTCCGGGACCGCCACGAGATCGAGCAGCCGGGCCGCCTCGTCCAGCGCCTGCCTTCGCGACATCCGCCGGTGGGCCCGCACCGCCTCGGCGATCTGGAAGCCGATGCTGTAGACCGGATTGAACGCGGTCATCGGCTCCTGGAAGACGATGGCGATGCGGCCGCCGCGCACCCGGCGCAGCGCCCGCCCGGGGAGCGCCAGGACGTCCTCCCCCTCCAGCCAGACGTGGCCGCGCACCCGGGCCGGCGGCGGCACGAGGCCGAGGAGGGCGAGCGCGGTCAGGCTCTTGCCCGAGCCCGACTCCCCGACCAGCCCCAGCATCTCCCCCCGCTGCAGGGTCAGGGAGACGCCGCGCACCGCCGTCACCCAGCCGCCGTCCACGGAGGCGGAGCCGCGGGCAGGGAACGCCACCTCCAGGCCCTCGATCTCGAGGAGGGCGCTGGCGGTGGCGGGCTCGGGGCGGATCACGGTCTCGGGGAGAGGGCGCGGCGCCGGCGGCCCCGGGTCAGGCCACCAGGCGCCGGAGCCAGGCAATGGTCGTGGGGATGCCGTAGCCGGTGGCACCCTTCTTCTTGCCGTCCTGGTCGTTGCCCAGATAGGCGACGCCGGCGATGTCCAGGTGCGCCCAGGAGCGGACGTCGCCCACGAACTGGGAGAGGAAGGCCGCGGCGGTGCAGGCGCCGCCCCAGCGGCCGGCGGAGTTCTTGAGGTCGGCGTGCGAGCCCTTCATCTCCTCCAGGTACTCGGGATAGAGGGGCAGGCGCCAGAGGCGCTCGCCCGACTCGCCGGCCGCCGCCAGCAGGTCGTTTGCCAGCTTGTCGTCGGGGGTGAACAGGCCCGCCGCCTGGTGGCCGAGGGCGACGACGCAGGCGCCGGTCAGCGTCGAATACTCGATCAGGGTGTCGGTGCCGTCCTCCACCGCCCAGGCCATGGCGTCGGCGAGGATCATCCGCCCCTCGGCGTCGGTGTTGGTGATCTCCACCGTCTTGCCGTTGTAGCAGCGCACGATGTCACCCGGCCGGTAGGAGTTGCCGTCCAGCAGGTTCTCGGCGAGCGGCACGTAGACCGACAGGCGGACCGGCAGCTCCAGGTCGGCGATGGCGCGGGCGGCGCCGAGGACCGAGCAGGCGCCGCTCTTGTCGAACTTCATCTCGTCCATGTCGGCGGCCGGCTTGATGGAGATGCCGCCGGAGTCGAAGGTGACCCCCTTGCCGACCAGGGCGACGCGCGGGCCGCCGGTCCCCCAGGTCAGGCGGACGAGCCGCGGCGGCGTGCTCGACGCGCTGCCCACGGCCAGGAGGCCCCCCATGCCGCGGCGGGCGAGCTCTTCCTGGTCCAGGACCGTCACCTCGAAGCCGCGCTCGGCGCCCAGTTCGCGCGCCCGCTCCTCCATCCACGCGGGATTGGCCTCGTTCGGCGGCGAGTTGGCGAGGTCGCGCGAATAGGCGACCGCCTCGGCGAGCGGCAGCGAGGTGGCGAGGGCGGACTGGAAGGCCCCCTCCTGCCCGGCGGGCGGGATCACGGCGATCCGCTCCGGCCGCTCGCGCTCGCGCGCCTGATTGAGATAACGGTCATATCGGTAGCCGGTCAGCGCCAGCGTGCGGGTGATGCGCTCGGCCGCTTCGCCGCCGGTGGTCTCGGCATGCGCCGGCAAGAGGAAAGCCAGCCGGCGCGCGCCGGTCAGGCGAGAAATCTCCGGGGCCTGGAACAGCCAGCGGGCCAGCTTGGCCCAGGTCAGCTCCCGGCGGGCTCCCAGGCCATTGAGCGAGATCACCATGCCACCCGGGCCGGTCTCCGTCTGGGCCGCCTGCTCCTCCCGGCCCCGCCAGCCGCTGCGTCCCGCCAGCCTCTCCACCGCCCCGCGGACCCCTTCCTCGAGGGCGTCCACTTCGGGGGCCTCTCCCTCGAAGCAGCCAACCAGCAGGAGATCCGCTTCCAGGCTCTCCGGCGGGGCGACAGTCACCGATGCAATTCGCGTCATTGGGTCCTCTCTCAAAAGATTCCGGCGGCAGAGTGTAGCAGCCGTGACGGCCCGCAAACACCCACCCTGGTCACGGGAAGAGGGAACGCGGGCGCGGCGCTTTCCCTCACTCTTGCCGTCTCCCCGGTCCGGATGTGCGGGAGCCGGGGGCGATATGGTATACGTAACGCCTTCAATTCAAGTGCGAGAACAGGCTTCCGGCGAGCATGAACCCGACGTCCGTCCTGCAGCTCCTTCAGGGGCCTTTCAACTTCCTGCGCCAGGAGCCGGAGGAGATCCTCCGGCTGATGCCCGACCTGCAGAAGGCCCTGCCCACACCGCGGCCGATCTACCTGGAAGACGAGACCGCCAAGCCGCTCCTCGGCTTCCCCGTGCTCCTCTCCGAGGGGATGGAGGCGCTGCGCCAGGCGCTGCGCCAGTACATCGCCGCCGAGGAGGCGGTGCAGGTGGCGATGGTGCGCCGCGACACGGCCTTCGACCGCAAGGCCTACAACGCCGCCTGGGAGCGCTACCGCTCCCTGCTGTCGCGGGCGGTCGAGAACGCCACCACCTCGAGCTATGGCCGGCAGTACCCGGCGATCTTCTGGCTCCATCACTCTCTAGAGGTGTCTCGGACCCTCAAGGACACGCCCAAGCGCATCCTTCGGCTCGACACCGAGATCGGCCGCCGCCAGGGCGACGCCATCAAATACCGGGTCTACGACCGCTTCCTCGACCGCGTCCTCGCCACCACCTATGAGGTGGTGCAGAAGGTCGCCGGCGCCACCGAGGAGGTCGAGGAGGAGCTCTTCCCCCGTCTCCTCACCCGCATGCGCGACAACGTCCTCATCTTCACCGAGGACTACATCGGCCGCGACCTCGCCGAGCTGGGCAGCTACTTCGCCGGCTCGCTGCGCATCGACGGCCGCGACCTGCGGCAGCGGCTGGAGGAGCTGGTGCGCTGGCACTCCGAGCAGCTCGCCGCCGACAACGAGCTGCGCAGCCTGGCCATCCACGTCGCCGGCATGGACCCCACCAAGGAGGCCCGCGACCTGCTGAACCGCCCCGGCTGGGTCACCTTCCTCTCCGGCCGCAAGGGATACAACGCCGCGAAGCTGCTGTCCCCCCCACTGGTTCAGGTGTGGGAGAGCCTGCTGATCAAGCTCAAGGAGTTCGAGCTGATGCATGGCCTGCGGCGCGCCCTGGTCACCGTGGAGATGCGCGGCGGCGCCATCGACCTCGACGGCACGTTCGGCGGCATCCGCATGGCCCCCATGGTCGCCCGCGACATTCGCTCCTCGGCCGGCGGCGAGGTGCGCCTCTCCTCGGCCACCCGGCCGCTCGACTTCATGGAGGCCTGGGTGGTCGACCCGCGGGTCGAGCGCTTCGGCATGATCTACGACATCAGCGACTTCTCGCAGACGCTGTCGATGCTGCACCGCGGCGGCAACGAGAGCCAGGACGAGGCGTTCCGGCGCATGTTCCGGTTCCAGCGGCGGATCAACCGGCTCGCCCACTCGCACCGCGCCAAGCTCGAGAAGTACCTGGGGGACGGCGCCTTCTACTCCAGCCGCGAGGCGACGAACCTGCTGGTCTGCTCGGTCCACCTGCAGCGTTACTACGAGCAGGCGGTGCGCGAGGGGCTCCCCTTCGACCGCGGCATGCGCATCGCGCTCAACTACGGTTCCTACCGCATGATTCCGATGGGTGCCCGCCCCGAGGAGGGGGAGCGCTACGAGTTCTTCGGCCCGGGCCTGGTGGAGCTGTCGCGCCTGACCACCGGCAAGGCGACGCAGGAGATCGACGAGGTCAAGACCATGCTCGTCAGCCAGGGCTACCCCGAGGCGACGGTGCACCGCTTCTTCGCGCCGCTGGCGTCGCGCAACGTCGACGTGGTGGACAAGCGGGAGGAGGCGCGGCGCTTCTATTGCTACATCAACCGCAACGGCACCCTGCACAACAACGGCATGGTGGGGACCGGCCCCTTCGTCGCCGAGCTCGAGAAGGAGCTGCGGTCCCCCCGTCTGCGCCGCGGCACCGACGGCGACCGCATCTACGTCCTCCTCGAGGTGGAGCACGCCGGCACCCCGATGACCGTGGGCTTCCGCAAGCTGGGCTTCGCGCACCTCAAGGGTCTGGAGAAGCTGGCCGTCTACGAGATCGTGGACGGCGCGACGATCGACCCCGCGTCGTACGCCGACCTCCCGGGAGCGAGCCTCTCCGCCGCCATCGAGCGAGAGTTCTCCAGCACGGGCAGGACGCCGGGGGCCTCCCAGGACAGCGGGGTCAGCCCGGGGCTGGCGTACTAGGCCCTCACCCCCCAGGTCTTAATAGATAGAGGTGGTCCCAGATAGAGGTGGTCCCAGGGAGGTGGTCCCAGGGAGGTGGTCCCAGAGGGAGGTGGTCCCAGAGGGAGGTGGTCCCAGGGAGGTGGTGCCTCCCCCCCTGGGAGGGTGGGCGGTAGGGAGTGGGGGAGGTCAGGAGGGGGGTTTTCTTCTTCCTCTTCTTCCTCTTCTTCTTCTTCCTCCTCTTCTTCTTTTTCTTCTATCTCTTTCTTCTTCCCTTCCCTCCCCTTCCCTCCCCTTCCCTACCGTCCCCACCTGTTCAACTCCCCGCCGATCACCTCCAAGACCCCCTCCACGTTCCCGAGGACCTCATGATTCCAGAACCGTAGAACGAGGAACCCTTCCTCCCGAAGGAACTGATCCCGCACCGCATCGCTCACGCTCCCCATATGCTGACCGCCGTCGACCTCAATGACGAGCTTCCGCTCGAAGCAGACGAAGTCCACGATGTACTTTCCAATCGGAGCTTGGCGGCGGAAGCGGTTGTTCAGGAAACCACGGCGAAGATAGGCCCATAGATGACGCTCCGCGTCGGTCATCCGCTGGCGCAGTTGGCGGGCACGGTCTGTGGGATTCATGGCGCGTCCGCAGGATACGCGCGGGGGTGATCCAGAGGAAGAAGAAAAAAAGAAGAAAACCCCCCTCCTGACCTCCCCCACTCCCTACCGCCCACCCTCCCAGGGGGGGAGGCACCACCTCCCCCGCGGCTCCCGTCGTTTTCGTCTGGGCCGCCTCGATGATCCCACCATACAGATCAGGGCAATTCCGAGACGTGGGAGCTGGCGGATTTCCTTGCCAGCCTCGACTGGAGGTCGCAATCCCACCATACAGATCAGGGCAATTCCGAGGGCTACCACCAAGCCTGCTGACGGGCCAGTGGATTACCAAAGTCGCAATCCCACCATACAGATCAGGGCAATTCCGAGGGATCATCAAGCGTCAAAAGGTTAGCGATGCGGAAAAGCAGTCGCAATCCCACCATACAGATCAGGGCAATTCCGAGTTGAGTCATTACCAATTTCGGTCCCACGTCGACTGGACCTTAAGTCGCAATCCCACCATACAGATCAGGGCAATTCCGAGGAACGGTGTAGCGGCCCGCGAGCCACATCGCGGAGTGCGGTCGCAATCCCACCATACAGATCAGGGCAATTCCGAGCTGCCGCATGCGGCCCGCGAGCGCCGCCAGCTCGGTCCGCGTCGCAATCCCACCATACAGATCAGGGCAATTCCGAGCACATAACCGTTTGTAACACATCTTACGAAGGAGAAAGGTCGCAATCCCACCATACAGATCAGGGCAATTCCGAGGAGGACGCGATCTGGGCGGCCATCGCCGAGCGCTTCGTCGCAATCCCACCATACAGATCAGGGCAATTCCGAGCCCGGGCCGAT
>DASPJI010000196.1:0-8211 GCA_035628695.1 Thermoanaerobaculia bacterium
CTGGCAGCGCTCGGGGCGGGTGGGGCGGGCCGGCCGCGAGTCCCTCACCGCGATGGTCGCGCTGCCCGACGCCCTCGACCAGTACTTCCTCGATCACCCCGACCAGTTCTTCGAGCGCCCCTGCGAGCGGCTGGTGGTGGACCCGGCGAACGACCCGGTCTCCCGCTCGCACCTGATCTGCGCCGCGGCCGAGATGCCGCTCTCCCGGGAGGAGGACCGGCCCTACCTCGAGCGGCACGGCCCGCGGGTGGAGAAGCTCCTCGACCAGGGGCACCTCCTCGAGGCCATGGAGTCGGGCGAGCTCTTCTCGCTCCGCCGCCTGCCGCAGCGCACCGTCAACCTCCGCGGCACGGGCGACCAGTTCGCCATCCTCGACGAGGGCCGCAAGGGGGCGATGATCGGCACCATCGACGGCGTGCGGGTGCTCCACGAGTGCCACCCCGGGGCGGTCTACCTCCACGCCGGACGGCAATACCTGATCTCGGCCCTGGAGCGCGAGGAGCGGCGGGTGCGGGCCGAGGCGGCCGAGCTCGACTACTTCACGTCGCCGCTGACCGAGAAGGAGACCGAGGTCCTGGAGGTGCTGGAGGAGCGCACCGATGGGCCGTTGCGCTCCTGGCTGGGGCGGCTCAAGGTCACCGAGCGGGTGGTGGGCTTCGAACGCAAGCGGATCGGCAGCCAGGAGGTCATCGACCAGCGGCCTCTCGAGCTCCCGCCGGTCGAGTTCGAGACCGTGGGGCTGTTCTGGGCGGCGCCGCGGGCAATCGAGGAGACGCTGCGAAGGGAGGGGGAGCATTTCATGGGATCGCTCCACGCCTCCGAGCACGCCGCCATCTCCCTCTTCCCGCTGCTCGCCCTCTGCGACCGCGGGGATATCGGCGGGATCTCCTACGCGATCCACCCTCAATTGGGATGTGGCGCGGTGTTCGTCTACGACGGCCATCCCGGCGGGGTGGGGATCGCGGCCAAGGGCTACGAAGACCTGCCGGGGCTCCTGCGGCGGGTGCAGTTGCTGGTGGAGGGGTGCACGTGCGAGGTCGGATGCCCCTCCTGTGTCCAGTCCCCGAAGTGCGGCAACGGCAACCGTCCCCTGGACCGTGCCGGCGCCGCCCGCGTGCTCCGGCTGCTGCTCGGCTTCGAGGAGCCGGCGGTGGCCTGGGGCGAGCCGGCGGTGCTGACGCTGGCGGGCCCTCACCCCCCGGCCCCCTCTCCCGCCTCCCCGGCCCCCTCCCCGGGAGAGGGGGAGGCTTCCAGGGAGCACGACCTGTTGGCGGAGGGTCCCTCCCCCCTGGGAGGGGGCGGGTTGGATCAGGGGGGAGGACAGGAGGGGGGCGTTCCGGATCGCGCCGAACCTCAGGCCTTCGTCCAGGAGGTTCCTCTCTCCGGCCGCGTCGCCGTCACCACCCGCGGGCCGATCCAGAGCTTCCTGATCCAGCTCGACCGGAGGCCGGCCAACGGACAGGAGCTCCGGCCCCCCTGCACGGTGCTCTTCGACCTGGAGACGATCCGCTCGGCGACCGACGTGGGCGGCTGGGGGAACGCGCACCGGATGGGGGTCGCCATCGGGGTGGCCTGCATCCTGGAAGAGGGGCGCTTCGAAGTCTATGGAGAAGGACAGGTGCGCTCTCTGGCGGAGACGCTCCGGGCCGCCACCCTGGTCGTGGGCTTCAACATCAAGCGCTTCGACTACAAGGTCCTGGCGGGCTACACGGGCGAGGACTACTGCCGGACCCTGCCCACCCTCGACCTCCTGGAGTCGGTGAACTCCCGGCTCGGCTTCCGGGTCGGGATGGGGCACCTCGCCCAGGAGACGCTGGGGACCGCCAAGTCCGCCGACGGCCTCCAGAGCCTCGCCTGGGTGAAGCAGGGGAGGCTCGACCTCGTCGAGAGCTACTGCCGCAAGGACGTGGAGATCCTCCGCGACCTCTATCTCCATGGCCGCCGCGAAGGGTGCATCTTCTATCGCGATCGCAGGCGTGACGTCCGCCTCAGGCTCTGCGTGGACTGGTAGGCGGACCCTATGGCACAGCCTTTGCCTTGACCAGGAAGCGGAGGACTTCGCCATGAAGCACACCGATAAATATCGTCTTCTCCGCGGGTTGGCCCTCGTCGCCATCCCGCTGTCCCTTCTCGCCGTCCTGACCGCTTGCTCCGGCTACGGCTTCGGGCAGGCCCTGCGCAGCCCGGACGTCCACGTCGTCGGCGCCAGCGTCGAGGAGGTGAACCTCGCCGGCGCGGATCTGCTCTTCGAGTTCGAGGTGGACAACCCCAACGGCCTGGCGCTGGTGCTGGACCAGGTGGGCTACAAGTTGAGGATCAACGGCCAGCACCTGCTGGACGGCTATCAGGACGACCGCACGACCATCGCCGCCCGGACCGAGAGCCGCGTCGAGCTGCCGGTCAAGATCCGGCTCGACGACGCCTATCGCGTGCTCCGCAGCTTCCAGGGGCGGGGGAGCGACCGGCCGCAGTACGAGCTGGAGGCCGACTTCAGGTTCGACGCGCCGGTGGTGGGCGGCATCACCGTGCCGGTACGCAAGACCGGGGTGATCCCGGTGGAGCGGCTGCTCCAGTACATCCCGTCCCGGTAGGCGAGCTGCCTCCGGTCCTTGGGAGGGAGGGGCCCTGCTCGGCTCCTTCGTGTGCGCTCCTTCCTCCCCCCACCCACGCTGCCAGTCGCCTGCGCCGGGCCCCTCCCTCCCAAGGACCTCCCCCCTCCCTGTATGATGCGGGCCATGCGCCCGATCCTCGTCTCCGTCTCCGCCCTTGTCCTGATGACCTCGATGCTGGCTGGCGCTGCCCCTCAGGGCGCCGAACGCCAGTACACCTTTCTTTTGGCCGGCAACCGCGCGGGGACGATGACCGTGCGCGAAGCCGGAGAGGGGGGCCGTCAGGTCGAGGCCTCGTTCGAGTTCAACGACCGGGGCCGCGGCCCGAAGGTGACGGAGCGCGCGGTGTTCGGGGCCTCCGGTCTGCCCGAGCGGGTGGAGATCGAGGGCATCGACTACTGGAAGAAGCCGGTGACGGAGACGTTCCAGAACACCGGCGGCAAGGCTTCCTGGAGCAACGGCGCGGAGAAGGGGAGCGGGGCCGGGAAGGCCGCCTTCTATCTGGGGCTGAACGGCGTCCCGGAGGAGACGGCGCGCCTGGCCGCGGCCCTGCTCGCCGCTCCGGAAGGGCGGCTCGAGCTCCTGCCGGCAGGCGAGGCCCGGATCGAGCGGGCGGGGTCCACCGAGGTGAAGACGGCGAAGGAGTCCCGCAAGGTGGACCTCTATGCCATCTCCGGGCTCGGCTTCGAGCCGACGTTCGTCTGGCTCGACGCCGACCGGCGCCTCTTCGCCTCCTATTCGGGGTGGGCGACCACCATCCGCGCCGGCTGGGAGGACGTCGTGCCGCGGATCGCGGAGGTCCAGGACGCCGCGGCCGCCACCCGCGAGAAGGATCTGGCGGCCCGGCTCGCGCGCCGGCCGGCTCAGGGCCTGGTGGTGAAGGGGGCCCGTCTGTTCGATCCCGCGACGGGCAAGGTCGCCCCCGCCATGACCGTGGTCGTCTCGGGCAACAAGGTGCAGGCGGTGGGCAAGGACGGCGAGGTGGCGGCGCCGGCCGGGGCCGAGGTGATCGACGCCCGCGGGCGGATGCTCCTGCCCGGCCTGTGGGACATGCACGCCCATCTCGGGACGGTGGACGGCATCCTGAACCTGGCGGCCGGGGTCACCACCGTCCGCGACATGGCCAACGAGACCGACCAGCTCCTCGCCCTGAGGGACCGCTTCGACAAGGGCGAAGCGCTGGGGCCGCGGGTGATCCTGGCCGGGTTCATGGACGGCCCGGGCCCCTTCGCGGGCCCTACAAAGGTGCTGATCTCGAAGGTGGACGAGGCCCTCGCCGCCGTGGACCGCTACGCCAAGCTCGGCTACTCGCAGGTCAAGCTCTACAGCTCGCTCGATCCGGCCCTGGTGGCGCCCATCGTGGAGCGGGCGCACCGGCACGGGCTGCGCGTCTCCGGCCACATCCCCAACGGCATGAGCGCCGAGCAGGCGGTGCGCGCGGGTTTCGACGAGATCCAGCACACCAACTTCCTGTTCCTCAACTTCCTCAGCGGAGTCGACACCCGGACGCCGGCGCGCTTCACCGAAGTGGCGGCGCGGGGGGCGGAGCTGGACCTGGGCTCGGAGCGGGTGCGGGCCTTCCTGCGGCTGCTCCAGGAGCGCGGGGTGACCGTGGACCCGACGCTCGCCACCTTCGAGGGGATGTTCACCGGCCGTTCCGGGGAAATCGACCCCGCCTTCGCCACGGTGGCCGACCGCCTGCCGTCGCAGGTCCGCCGGGGTTTCCTGTCCGGCGGCCTGCAGGCGCCCGAGGGGATGGAGCAGCGCTACCGCGACTTTTACCGGGCGATGATCCAGATGGTGGGCGCCCTCCACAAGGCCGGGGTGACCCTCGTGGCCGGCACCGACGCGACGCCCGGCTTCGCGCTCCACCGCGAGCTGGAGCTCTATGCCGACGCGGGCATCCCCGCGCCGGAGATCCTCCGCATCGCCACCCTGGGAGCCGCCAAGGTGATGAAGCGGGACCAGGACCTCGGCACCGTCGCGCCCGGCAAGCTCGCCGACTTCATCCTGGTGGACGGCGATCCCACGGCCCGGATCGCCGACATCCGCCGCGTCGTCCTCACCGTCAAGGACGGCGCCGTCTACGATCCCGCCGCGCTCTACACGGCGATCGGCGTGAAGCCCGCCGTCTGACGGCGCCGGCTCGTCACCGCCGGCCGGAACCGCGTTTCCTTCTTCAGGACATCCTTCAGGAAAGGTTTCCTCCCTGCTTCAGGGAGGAACGGAGGCGCTTTCTCTTCCACCGGCGCTGCTCTCGGGAAAAAATGACACTCTCGCGGTAGGCAAGCCCCCCAGCGGCCATGGTGGCTCCATGGGAGAAGGTTTGTCAAAAGGAGATTGTCATGTCGCCCAAGGTTCGCTCTCTCGTCACCCTCGCCCTCCTGGCCCTCCTCGTCGCCGGTCCCGCTGCCGCTCTTCCCGTAGGAGGCCGTACTCCTTCCATGGAGGGGGCCTCGGTCTTTTCCGGGGTCTGGGACTGGTTCTCGTCCCTGGTCAGCGGGCTTTGGGGGAAGGCCGGGAGCAGCATGGATCCCGACGGCCCCCCCGCCTCCAACAAGGCCGGGAGCAGCATGGACCCCAACGGCGCCCCCACCCCCGGCGAGGAGGGGGGCTCAATGGATCCCGATGGCCTGAACGCCACCGGGTGCACCACCGAGGCCGGGGGCACCATGGACCCTAACGGCAAGCCGATCCCCTGTCCGGCACCGGCCGGGTAAGGCAGGGCCAAGGCAAAGGCGCCGGTGTGCCGCCGGCGCCTCTTTCGCCTCGGAGGGCTACTTTTACGCTCTTTCCCAAGGCGTCTCTTTCGACGAAACCGACAAGCAGGCGAGGCCCGCATAGTCAGACCTGAAGCGCATACTTGTAGGCTATTGACGCCGGTATGCTGCGGACACCATCTTTTCCTGAAGTCGCTGTCCCGCTTACCGCGGCCACGGCGACTAATGTTCTTAGGACACACTGCCCGTGCCTCCTGTAGGAGAGATTAAAATCCTGTCGTTTTCGCGCTAGACCCTGTGAACTCTAGAGAGGAGGGAGCTGTTGAAGATCCACCCGAATGATCTGTTCCTGGAGGAATTCCTCTTGGCCATGAGCCCCGAGTACCGGATGCTCGTCCTGCACCTTTGCCGGTGTACGAGTTGCCGCCGGCGGGTCCGCCGGCTGCTGACGGAGCCGCCGGCGCCTGCTGCCCAGAGGCTCGCCCGGGTCCTGCTGGGGTCCCAAAGCTGGAATGGGCATGAGCAGACTTCGGCCCAGGAACCGCCGTTCGAAGCGCTCGGCTTCGCGCTCGCCAAGGAGCGGGCAGAGGCGCCGGGCTTGTTCGTCGAGTTGACGAGCCACGAGTCCGAGCAGCGGACTCTGCTCCTCGAAAATTCGAACCGCTTCCACACCTGGGGTCTCTATGAGCTGCTGGTCGAGAGGAGTCTAGAGTCCGCTATCCGGAACCCTGCCTATGCTGAGGACTTGGGGTTTCTTGCCCTCAAGGTTTCGGAGCAGTTGGATACCAGCTGCTACGGAGAGGAAGTGATCGAGGATCTACGGGCTCGTAGTTGGGCTCACATTGGGAACGCACGGCGGATCCGTTCAGATCTGCATGGAGCGGAGGAGGCCTTCCAACTTGCCTATGGTCACCTCCAGAGTGGAACTCAAGAGCCTCTGGAGCGAGCGCTGTTTCTGGACCTCAGAGCCTCCCTCAGGAAGGATCAGCGCAAATTTGGCGAGGCGTTCAGTCTGCTCCAACGAGCTGTCGCCCTCTTTTTGGAGATCGGGCAGCAGCACCGGGCAGGGAAGTCGCTGGTGAGCATGTCGACAGTTCATGAGCAAGAGGGTCATCCTGAGGAAGGTATTCCTCTCCTATACCAGGCTCTGGAACTCCTCGACGCTGAGCAGGAGCCCCGGATGCTCCTCTGCGCTCGTCACAACTTGATCTTCTGTCTTTCAGAGACAGAACGGTTTGTTGAGGCGCAGAGTCTGTATCGTCAGACTCGGGAGTTATACCGAGAGTTTCCGGAACGCTGGGTCCAGAACCGCCGCAAGTGGGTGCGCGGCAAGATCGCCCGCGGGCTGGGCCAGACGCATCACGCCGAGGTGCTCTTCCTGGCGGCCCGCGATGGCTTCATCGCCGAGGGGGTCCCCTACGACACGGCTTTGGTTTCGCTGGAGATTGCCTCGCTCTATGCCGAGCAGGGGCGCCTCGCAGAGCTCAAGCGTCTGGCCGAGGAGATGCTGCCCATCTTCACCTCGCGGCAGATCCACCGCGAGGCCATGGCCGCGGTCGCCTTCTTCCTGCATGCGGCCGAGGCGGAGCAGGTGAGCGTCGGCCTCGTCTCCAGCGTCGCCGACTTCCTGCGCCGCGCCCAGCACGATCCCGAGCAGCGCTTCCAGCCGCCCGCTTGAACCGTCCCGCTAAGCTTGGCGGGCTCCCGATGGAGTCTCCGCCAAGCTTACCCCTCCCCGCCGGGATTTCTTCGTCGCAGAGCAGCGTTCGTTCGTCGCAGATCTGCACCACTCTGCGACGAACGAAGAGAGCTCTGCGACGCAGGAGCGTTCGTCTGCGACGTTTGACCAGGGCTCTGCGATGAACGAACGCAGCTCTGCGACGTTTGAGCGCAGCTCTGCGATGAATGAGTGCAGCTCTGCGATGTTTGAGCGCAGCTCTGCGACGTTTCAGGGTAACTCTGCGACGTTCGGCTCGTCGCCGTCGCCTTCGCGCAAGCTGTACGACTCGCGCCGAGGGGTGGCGGCGTCCTCCCTCCCTGGGCGGGGGCGTGGTAGGGAGTGGGGGAGGACCGAGGAGGGGGGTTGCTTTTGGGGCGGGCGGCGGAGATCCTCTCGGATCCGCGGAAAAGAAGCTGCCCCCCTCCTGACCTCCCCCACTCCCTACCGCCCACCCACCCAGGGGGGGAGGCACCACCGCCCACTCGCACCTACAAGTTAACGCCTATGGGAGGACACACTACACCCTTGCGGCCCCAAGTTAGCGCGTATGGGCCACCGCCCTCACCCTTCGGCGAGCACGTGCGACGGGCCGCCCGGCGACTGCGGCGGTTTGTGCGGATGAGGGAGGATCTGGCGCAGGTAGGGCTCGATCCCCCGGCGCGGCTCCCAGTTCTGGGGATAGCCCAGCGACACCTCCTCGAAGCGCACGCCGTCCCGGTGGTGCGTGCCGCGGATGTGGAGGTGGCCGTAGATCACCACCTCGGCGCGGAAGCGGAGGTGCCAGTCCTCGGGCCGGCGGGTGCCGCACCAGATGGAGAAGCGCGGGATGCGGGGGAGGATCGCCAGGTCCCGCCGCAACGGGAAGTGGTTGATCAGCACCAGCGGCCCCCGCGCCGCCGCCTCGGTCAGACGCTGCTCGGCCTCGTCGCAACGGGCGTGGCACCAGGCCGTCTTCGTGGGGTAGGGGTCGGAGTGGAGCAGCACCTCGTCCGAGCACAGGAGGTTGTCCTCCGCCGCCCAGGAGATCGCCTGGTCCTCGGGCACGTCGTCCGGACGGAAGCTGTAGTCATAGAGAAGGAAGAGCGGCGCCAGGATACAGCGCGGCCCCTCCCCCGGCCAGACCGGATACGGGTCCTCCGGCGTCAGCACCCCGAAGTCCCGG
>DASPJI010000197.1:0-3270 GCA_035628695.1 Thermoanaerobaculia bacterium
CGGCTCGCCCCACCGGGCAGGTCTGGTGCTGCCTCTGACCCCTGGTGACCACGTCACGATCCGCAACCGACGTCCCGGGGACCGCCTGTTGCCGCTGGGCGCCGGCGGCAGCCGCCGGTTGAAGGAGGTGCTCATCGACCGCAAGGTGCCGCGTGAGGAGCGGGACAGGCTTCCGCTGCTCTGCGTGGGAGAGCGGATCGCGTGGATCCCGGGCGTCACCATCGACCAACGATTCCGGATCACCGGAGAAACGACCGCCTGGGTCGCCGAGGTCACGACGCAATGAGGCCGAAACGCTCGCCCGTCCCCAAACCGCCGAAGATCGAAACCCTCTTCGACGCCGACGCCCTGCGCACTCAGATCGCCGCCCTGGGCCGGCGCCTGGAGGAGGATCTGGGGGGCGAGGACCCCATGCTCCTCGCCCTGCTCGGAGGCTCCTTCGTCTTCTTCGCCGACCTGGTGCGCGCCATCGAGCGGCCGGTGCGCTTCGAGCTGATCCACGTGGGCTACTACGCCACCCATGCCCAGGTCGGCCAGGAAGAGGGTGAGGTGCTGCAGATCCAGTACCCCATCCCGGTGGACATCGAGGGGCAGAGCGTGATCGTGGTCAAGGACGTGGTGGGCTCGGGCGTTACCGAGCCCTATCTGGAGCAGCAGCTCCGGGACCGCGGCGCGGGCGCCGTGCGCTTCGCCGCGTTGATCGACCGGCCGGACGAGCGCAAGACGTCCTACGAGCTGCCGTACAGCGCCTTCACCACCAACGAGCCGGGCCTCCTGGTCGGCTATGGGATGAAGCACGAGGGGCGCTACGGCAATCTGCCCTATGTGGGACGTCTCGCCGGGGGGGCTTGAGGCGTGCCGGGAATCGATGCCCCCGCCCGCCGGGTTGTCACTGTGAAGGGACCCTACGGTCCCATGGGGAGCGCCCCTGGCGCTCCGGAGTGAGGTAGCCGAACCTTGAATTCAACTCTCAAGACGCTGTTTCTCTGGATGGCCATCTTCGTCGTGGTCATCCTGCTGTGGAACACCTTCCAGCACGGCAAGAGCTCGGAGGAGGAGCTGAACTTCACCGCCTTCATGGAGCAGGTGACGTCGGGCCGGGTGAAGGAGGTGACGATCCACGACGGCCGCGAGATCCGCGGCAAGCTCAAGGGCGGCGGCGAGTATCCCGAAGGGACCGCGTTCACCACCCAGCTCCCCTTCCAGTCGGACTCCGACTTCATCGCCCGCCTGGAGCGTTCCAACGTCGACGTCAGCGCCGACGAGACCAAGGAGAACCCGCTGCTCGCGGTGCTCTTCACCTGGGCGCCGGTGCTGCTCATCGTGGCGCTGTGGATCTTCTTCATGCGCCAGATGCAGACCGGGGGCAACAAGGCGCTGTCCTTCGGCAAGAGCAAGGCAAAGCTCCTGAACACGTCGGGCAAGAAGGTGACCTTCAAGGACGTCTCCGGCGTCGAGGAGGCCAAGGAGGAGCTGCAGGAGATCGTCGAGTTCCTCAAGGAGCCCCAGAAATTCCAGAAGCTGGGCGGCCGCATCCCCAAGGGCGTGCTGCTGATGGGCCCTCCGGGAACCGGCAAGACGCTGCTCGCCCGCGCCATCGCCGGCGAGGCCAACGTCCCCTTCTTCTCCATCTCCGGCTCGGACTTCGTCGAGATGTTCGTCGGCGTCGGCGCGTCCCGCGTGCGCGACCTGTTCGAGCAGGGCAAGAAGAACGCCCCCTGCATCATCTTCATCGACGAGATCGACGCCGTCGGCCGCCATCGCGGCGCCGGCCTGGGCGGCGGTCACGACGAGCGCGAGCAGACGCTCAACCAGCTGCTGGTGGAGATGGACGGCTTCGAGTCCAACGAGGGGGTCATCCTGATCGCGGCGACCAACCGCCCCGACGTGCTCGACCCGGCCCTGCTGCGCCCCGGCCGCTTCGACCGCCGCGTGGTGGTGGACCGGCCGGACATCAACGGCCGCCTCGGGATCCTCAAGGTCCACACCCGCAACATCCCGCTGTCCGACGACGTCCAGCTCCTCAACATCGCCCGTGGCACCCCCGGCTTCGCCGGCGCCGACCTGGCCAACCTGGTCAACGAGGCCGCGCTCATCGCCGCCCGCCGCAACAAGAAGAAGGTCGACATGGGCGACTTCGAGTACGCCAAGGACAAGGTCATCATGGGCGTCGAGCGCAAGACCATGATGCTGACCGACGAGGAGAAGCTGGTCACCGCCTATCACGAGGCGGGGCACGCCCTGGTGGCGGCCTTCACCCCGGGATCGGACCCGCTCCACAAGGTCACCATCATCCCGCGCGGCCGGGCTCTGGGCCTGACCATGCAGCTCCCCACCGAGGACAAGTACACGTACCGCAAGCAGTACGTCGAGGCGCAGATCGCCATCCTCATGGGCGGCCGGGTGGCCGAGGAGCTGACCCAGCCCGACATCACCACCGGCGCCGGCAACGACATCGAGCGGGCGACCGACATGGCGCGGCGCATGGTGTGCGAGTGGGGCATGTCCGACCTCGGTCCGCTGGCCTACGGCACCAAGGACGAGCCGGTCTTCCTCGGCCGCGAGTTCAACCAGCGCTCCGACTACAGCGAGGACACCGCCATCCGCATCGACCGCGAGGTGGCCCGCATCGTCAACACCGCGCACCGCAAGGCCACGGGGATCCTCACCGAGTACCGCCGCGTGCTCGACCGGGTGGCCCACGACCTGCTGGAGCGCGAGTCGCTGGACGGCGAGGAGGTCTACCGGACCGTCCGCGAGATGACGGGCCGCGATCCCGCCCCGACCCGACCCGTGCCTCCGGGCGAGGGCATGGTCGTCGGCGGCCATGAGGTGCCGGAGCAGGTGCTGACGCCCCGCAACGCCGCGCCTGCCGGCGACGTCACCACCGAGGTGGTGGACGAGGAAGAGGTGGAGGCGAAGGTGGCGGGCGCCCAGCGGCGCGCCGCCCAGCCGGTGCCCGAGCCCGAGAATTCGAGATAGGACGGAGCCGCCCGTCCCCGGATCCCTGCCAGCGCCCGGCTCCCCGCCGGGCGCTGGCGTCTTCAGGGGGTTCGCCGCCGCCTCGCGCTCACGATAGACTTAGCGCCCGCGGGCCCCCTGCCCGTCCACCGCATGGAGATCGCCCATCCCCCCCACACCGTCCGCGCCATCCGCGCCGTCCGCAGATGGACCCTCCGGCTCCCCCGCGGGCGGACTCTCGTGCTGGGAGAGCGGCCGCTGGTGATGGGCGTGCTGAACCTCACCCCCGACTCCTTCAGCGACGGCGGC
>DASPJI010000198.1:0-12603 GCA_035628695.1 Thermoanaerobaculia bacterium
CCTCGCCGCCGGCCTGGGGGCGATGCTGCTCGGCGCCGCCCGCGGAGCCGAGAGCCGCGAGCGGGCCGAGCGCACCGCCCGGGTGACGCTCTCGGCCCTGACGGAGGTGGTGGAGCGGGCCGCCGGCGGCGGCACCGGGGAGGCCGTGGAGGACGCCGGCGCCGCCATGGCCGACGAGCTCGCGGAGATCGCGGGGGATGCTCCCGCGGAGGAGACTCCCGAGGAGGATACCGGCCTCGGCATCGCCGACGAGTTGGCGGCCCTCGACGAAGCCCCCGCCGAAGACCAAGACGCCGAGGGCGACCGGGTCCGGCAGGCCGTGGCCGCCTTCGCCAAGGCCCACCCGGAGGTCCAGGCGGTCCGCGTCGTCCGCTTCGACGGGATCCTGCTCGAAGCGTCCACGGCCTCTGAGGACACCGGCGAGCGGGCGGCGCCGCGCCGCCTCGATCGCGACGAGAAGCCGCTCTACGATCAGGGGCAGAGCCTGCGCGCGGCCATCGAAGGGAACCGTGAAGAGGGGGCCGCCCGCGCTCCGGAGATCGCCGTCGAGCGGCGGGCGGGCGGCGTGCTGCGGCTCTCGGCCCCGTTCGAGACCGGCGACGAGGTCGTGGGCATGGTGCAGATGGACACTCGGCCCCTGCAGTCCGCCGCTTCCTTCCCTTGGTTGCCCGCCCTGCTCACCTGGCTCGCGCCGGTCGTCCTCTTCTTGCTGCTCTCCCTGGTGCTGGGCGAGCGTCGGACCCTCCTCGCGGCCGTCGCGGTGATCCTGCTGCTCGCTGCTCTGCTCGGCTTCGGACGCTGGGCCCGTACCGCGCTGGAGCAGGAGCGGCGCGCCACCGGCGCCGCCGTCGCCTCGACGGTGACTGCTGAGGCCGAGCGGGCCGAGGCGCTGCTCGCCGAGCTCGGCCTACCGGCCGCCGAGCCGCTGGCGCCCGAGCTGTGGGACGTCGACCTCTACCGGCAACCGCTCGGCCTGGTCCAGCCCGGCGGCACCCTCGACGAGGGCCGTCTCGGCGAATTCGCGGGCGCCGACGCCGGGCGGCTCACCCGCTCGGTCATCGTCCTCGCCCTCGCCGCCCTGGCCGTGCTCGCCTTCATCGGCCTCGGCTTCGCGGCGCGCACCGGCGCCGCGCTGGTCCGCTACCGGAACGCCTACGCCTACACCCTGCCGGCGCTGATCGCCATGCTGGTGCTGGTGTTCTTCCCGTTCTTCTACGGCATCGCCCTGGCGTTCACCAACGCCAACGTCTACAACACCGGGCAATCGATCTTCGAAACCTGGATCGGGCTCGAGAACTTCGTCAACATCCTTTCGGACCTCGGCGTGGTCGAGCGGACGGCGCAGGGATTGGTGATCGATTACACCAACTTCTACTGGACGCTGGGCTTCACCATCGTCTGGACGATCACCAACGTGGCGATCGGCGTGTCGCTCGGGCTGCTGCTGGCGCTGGCGCTCAACACCAAGGGGCTCGCCTTCCGGCCGATCTATCGGGTGCTGCTGATCCTCCCCTGGGCCGTGCCCACCTACATCACGGCGCTGATCTGGCAGGGGATGTTCCACCGGCAGTTCGGCGTGATCAATCAGATCATTCAGATGGTGGGCGGCAACCCGATCGCCTGGTTCGACGCGCCGCTCACCTCGTTCCTGGCGGTGCTGACCACCAACGGCTGGCTCTCCTTCCCGTTCATGATGGTGGTCTCCCTCGGCGCCCTGCAGTCGATCCCGGCGGACCTCTACGAGGCGGCGCGGGTGGATGGCGCGTCGCGTTGGCAGCAGTTCAGGTCGATCACCCTGCCGTCGTTGCGCCCGGCGCTGATCCCCGCGATCATCCTGTCGGTCATCTGGACCTTCAACCAGTTCAACGTGATCTATCTGGTGTCGGCGGGCCAGCCGGCGGGCGCCACGGAGATCCTGATCACCAAAGCCTACAAGCTAGCCTTCGAGAATTACCGGTACGGCTACGCCGCGGCCTACTCGACGGTGATCTTCCTCATCCTGCTGGTCTATGGCACCTGGCAGAACCGGGTGACCCGGGCGACGGAGGCCGTCGGAGAATGACAGAATGAGCCGCAAGCGCAGCCAGGAGATCTCCCACCTGCCGCTCCACCTGTTCCTGCTGTTGATGGTGGCTGTGACGGTCTATCCGATCCTGTGGGTGATCACGATCGCTTTTTCGGGCGGCCAGAGCCTGGCGATCGCCGACATCCCGCAGGACCCGACGCTGGCGGACCGGGTGCGCGCCGTCACCCCCTGGCCGGAGCAGTTCTCGATGTCCAATTTCACGTCGCTGTGGGCCGACCAGCCGTTCCTGCGCTGGCTGTTCAACAGCGCTGTGGTGGCCGGCCTCACCACCCTGGTCGGGGTGTTCCTGTCGAGCACCGCGGCCTATGCCTTCTCCCGGTTCCGGTTCCCCGGACGGCGGGCCGGGCTCATGTCGTTCCTGGTCTCCCAGATGTTCCCGGGGACGCTGATGCTCATCCCGCTCTACATCATCGTCGTGCAGTGGCTGGGGCTGGGATCGTCGTTCACCGGCCTGGTGCTGGTCTACTCGACGATCGCCATCCCCTTCTGCGTCTGGATGATGAAGGGCTATTTCGACACCATCCCCAAGGAGCTGGAGGAGTCGGCGCTGATCGACGGCGCGTCGCAGGCGATGATCTTCTTCCGGATCGTCCTCCCCCTGGCGAAGCCGGCGGTGGCGGTGACCGCCCTGTTCTCCTTCATGACCGGATGGAACGAGTTCATCATCGCCGCCACCTTCATGAACCGGGAGGAGATGTACACCGGCCCGGTCGGGCTGCGCTTCTTCGTCGGCGGCTTCTCCCAGCAGTGGGGGTACTTCGCGGCCGGCTCCATCATCGCCGCCATCCCGGTGGTGCTATTGTTCCTGTTCCTGCAGAAATACCTGGTCTCCGGCCTGACGGCCGGCGCGGTCAAAGGCTGAGCTTCACAAACAAGGAGGTTTCATCATGCGCAGCACTCATCGCAAGACGTTCTCAGCGCTGTCGGCATTCGGCGCCGGCCTGCTGGTCGCGGCCTCGCTCTCCGCCCAGAGCGTCTCGTTCAAGGACCCGGCCAACGACGACAACGGCCCGGGCACCTACACCTACCCCACCGACGGCGTCTACAAGCGCGGCTCGTTCGACCTCACCGGTCTCGACATCGAAGCCAAGGGAAACAAGGTGGACTTCGGCGTGTCGTTCAACACGCCGCTCGAGGACCCCTGGCGGATGGGCACCGGTTTCTCGGTCGAGATGGTCTTCATCTTCATCGACAACAAGGAGGGGGGGATGAAGGAGTCCTTCCCCGGCATCAACGTCAACTTCGCCGAGGGCAGCGAGTGGGACAAGCTGGTGATCCTGTCGCCCCAGCCTCCGGGCCGGGTAAAGACCGAGGTCAAGGAGAAGCTGCCGGCGGCGATGCAGGCGGCGGTCATCGTCCCCTCGCGCGTCAAGGGCGCCGGGCGAACGATCTCGGCCACCGTCGGGCTCGACGAGCTGGGCGGTGGTGATCCGTCGACCTGGGGCTACCAGGTGGTCGTCCAGTCCAACGAGGGCTTCCCCGAGGGCAAGGACCTGATGACCCGCAAGGTCAACGAGTACGAGGGCCAGCACCGCTTCGGCGGCGGCAGCGACTACGACTGCGACCCGCACGCCATCGATGTCCTGGCCGGCAACGGCACCGGCGCCGCCGACGAGGCGGCGGCCCAGCACGCGATGCTCAAGTACGAGTGCGGCCCGGACGGCGCCGTCAAGACCGCCGCGACGCTCAAGATGGTCCGCAAGGGCTCCTGATCGATCATCACTCCGCTGAGGGTAGAGGAGATTTCTTCATGAGATTTCAGAGAGGGTTCGCATTCATTCTCCTGGCCACGGCGGCGCTGGCGTCTTCGGTGACGCCGGCGCACGCCGCCGACGGCCAGACGCTCCTCATCACCGGTGAGGGGTACATCAAGTGGCTGTGGGGCAACCAGCGCACCGACGGCAGCCTCTACAACTTCACCACCATCCCGAACGAGGGATACGGCGACAACGGCCAGGGCACGGAGATCAACCTGCTGCTCGCCTCGCGGCCGTCCCGCAACACCGAGGTCACGGGCCGCATCCAGTCCCGTTTCAGCCAGAACCAGTGGACCAACTTCGGCGGCTTCGGCGGCCGCAACCCGGCGTTCGAGGAGCCTCCGGGCGCCCCCTGCGTCGGCGGCGACTGCGGCGAGTTCGACCCGCGCTCCAACGAGTACATCAAGATGCGCGGCCTGACCGCCCGCTACACCCCGGGCTGGAAGCTGGTGGACGCCATCACCGTCGGCTCGACCGACCTCGGCATGTTCGACCCGTGGACGATCGGCAAGATCCGCTACATCGACCGCGACAACGCCAAGGCGGTGCTGCTCCAGGGGAGCCTGGCCAACAACTTCGGCTATGACCTGATCCGCGTCTCCCTGCCGCGGCTCTGGGCCGGCCCCGACTTCAACACCGGCAGCTACACCGCGGCCGACGGCGCCTACGGCCTGCAGCTCCGCGCCACGCCGAGCCCGCTGTTCGACTTCGTCGGCGTCGTCGAGACGGTGAGCGACCTCGAGGTCGACACGCTCGATTTCGACTACGACGACGGCCGCGACGTCGAAGCCCGCTTCAGCAACGACGTCTACGGCGTGCGCTTCGGCATCCACCCGAGCACGCTGATCGACATCCGCGGCATGGCCTACTTCTCCCAGGCGGAGTCCGACCCGCGCTTCGGCGTCCCGTCCTCCTTCGGCCTGTCCGGCTTCTCGCCGGTGCCGGCCGGCGAGATCGACGACGAGGCGTTCAAGGCGAACGTCGACCTGAACGACCCGTTCGGCGTCGGCCTCTCCTTCAACCTGGAGTACTTCGACATCGGCGCGCAGTACATCTCGATCCTGGCCGCCCGCCGCGAGGCGGACGTCCTGCTGACCGAGGGCAGCGACGGCGCCTTCGTCTTCCCCGGCCCGGACAACTCGGCCTTCGGCGTCTTCGGGGGCAACCCGACGCGCATCGGCTACGGCGGCTTCCAGGGCAACGCCCAGCAGGTGGCCACGATCAACGTCGACAACGAGTTCACCGACTTCGACGAGGCGATGGCCGAGTCGGTCATCGGCTGGAAAGGCTTCACCATCGCGCCCAACTGGAGCCTCGGCGGCTTCGACCTGTCGGCCGAGTACAGCTTCATCGACTACAACACCAACTGGCAGGCCTGGGGCGACCCGTCACGGGGGATCGAGAGCTCGATCTATCCCAACTTCGAGTCGGACGCCGGCGTCAACTCCTACCGCAACGCCTACGCGCCGTTCCAGGAGAAGGAGACCACCATCATGGTGCTCCGCGGCAAGTACGTCCTGGACGTAGCCAAGGGCGTCGACCTGTTCGGCAAGGTCAAGCTCATCGACGAGCAGGACGACCGGCTGGACGACCCGCGCTTCCTCCCCTACCAGGCGGGTGACTGCCCGGGCGGCGGCGCGGCGTGCAGCAACAACGCCCGCGACTACTCGCCGGGCAACTCGACGGCCGCGATCTACGGCAACCCGCCGGTGATCACCGGCGCCGGCGGCGTGGTCGGCTACCAGTGGGCGCCGTTCGACGACATCTCGGACGACGACCGCGACATGGACTACCGGATGATCCAGCTCGGCGGCGGCTACCAGTTCACCGACAACCTCTACAGCTCGCTGACCTTCGAGCGCTACGACGTCGACCTGCTGGACGGCAACACCGCCTTCCAGGCCTACCGGCTGCACTCGATGTCGTCGGGCGAGCACACCAAGAACAAGGTGATCCTGTTCGCCCGCTACACGCTCGGCGGCTCCGAGTTCGGCTTCAACTACGAGTACAATTTCGGCGAGTTCGACCCTGACTTCGGCGGCGGCTTCGTGCCGCAGGTGATCAGCGACGACACCGCGCGCAGCCTCGGCCTGCCGTTCGGCTCGCTCGGCTTCGCCGGCCGCTTCGGCGGCTGGAACAGCCTCGAGACACGGGAGTTCCGGCAGAACCGGCTGAAGGCGTTCCTGAAGTTCCGCTTCTAAGGAGCGATCCTGGAAGTTTGCCGGCCCGGCGGCCCTCCGGCCGCCGGGCCTTTTTCATCATCGTTGGAGACGTCCCCATGCACAGCAGCCGCACCCCCGTCCTGGCCTTCACTCTGGCCGCCGCGCTTCTCGCCGCCCCCGCTTTCGGCCGCAGTGAGATCTTCACCCTCAACGATCCGCGGGGAGACGACCATGGCGACGGCAACTACGTCTATCCGCTGAACGACGAGCTCAACGAGGGCGACCTCGACCTGCTGTCGTTGACCGCCCGCCGCGAGGGGGCCGGCACCCAGTTCGAGCTGACCTTCGCCCGGCCGGTCAAGACGCCGGGGCGGGTGGCCATCGACTACAGCGGCACGCAGCTCGACACCGTGGCGCGCTTCGGCTTCTATACGCTGAACGTGGACCTCTATATCGACATGGACCGCGCGCCGGGCTCCGGCGGCACCTCGATGCTCCCCGGCCGCTTGGCGGAGATCGATCCGGCGAGCGCCTGGGAGCGCGCGGTGGTCCTCACCCCCCGGCCGCACGAGGCGCGGGGCGAGCTCAAGCGCATGCTGGCGCGCCAGCTCCGGCAGGACGCCCGCGACGAGGACAGCGACCTCGGACAGGCGCAGCTCGAGGCGCTGCAGAAGCAGATCCCCGGCGACGTGGAGAGCCGCATCTTCTTCCCGACGCAGGTCCGGGTGCGCGGCTCGAAGATCAGCTTCTTCGTCCCCGACTCGTTCCTGGGCGGACCGGCCAAGGACACCTGGAGCTACGTCGTCGCGGTCTCCGCCGCGGACCTCCTCCAGTCGTTCGACGTCAATCGCGCGCTGGGCCGGCAGTCGGAGGACGAGGAGGCGCTGATGATCCTCCCCGTCTCCCCGGGCAAGTGGCAGGACCGCATCGGCGGCGGCCGCGAAGGCGCCCCGCTCCAGCCGCCGCTCATGGACATCATCGCCCCAGAAGGCCGGAAGCAGGAGACAATCCTCGGCGACTTCGATTCGCGGGCCCGGCGGCCGGCGGTGCTGCCCGGCGTGGTGCCTGCCGAGCAGCCGAAGAAGAAGTAGGGCTACCGCAGCACCCAGACCCCGCTGGTCCGGCCCGGCAGCTGGAAGGTCCAACCTCCAGCCGCCTGGGCCGGCCGACCCACCCCGGCCGAGGCGAACAGCGGATCCGGCCTGCCCGAGACCTCGTAAGGCCCCGCCTGCACCGGCTCGCTTCCCAGGTTATGGACCACCAGGACGGTCTCCTTGCCACTCTTGCGGAGGAAGGCGAGGAGCGGCGAATTGGTCGTGGCCGGCGTCCTGAGCTCGAGCTCGCCGGTCCGTAGGGCGTCCGAGTTGTGGCGCGCCCGGATGAGGTGCCGGTAGTGGGTGAGGAGGGAGTCCGGGTCGCCGGCCTGGGCCGCCACGTTGTTGGTCTCGCGGCCCGGGGCGAAGTCGTACCAGGGTTTGCCGGTGGTGAAGCCGCCCCCCGGCGAGGCGTCCCAGGGCATGGGAGTGCGCTTGAGCTCGTCGCTGCTCGACGGGCCGCCATTCTGCAGGCCCACCTCCTCGCCGTAGTAGAGGAAGGGGGCGCCGGGCAGGGTCAGCAGGACCGCCGCGGCCATCTTGCTCCGGGCGACCCGCTCGCCAGGATCGGCGCCGAGCTGGGTGGCGGCGCGCACCATGTCGTGGTTGGTGAGGAACGGCGTGTCGATGATCCCCGCCGGGTAGAGCTCGGCCATCTCGGTCAGCTTCTCGGCGATCGGCTGGGCGTCGCCGGCGTTGACTCCGGCGAGGATGGCCGAGGCGAGCGGGAAGTTGAAGTTCATCGGCAGCTCGTCGCCGCCGCGGACCGTGTCCGTCGAGCCATAGTAGGCGGCGATCTCCGGGGTCTCGGTCCAGTTCTCCCCCACCAGCATGGCGTCCGGCTTCGCCTGCCGCACGGCGGCCGAGAGCTCCTTCAGATAGACGTGGGTCTCCGGCTGGTCGTTCTGTCCGGCGCCCGGGCCGTTGGCGAAGAGATGCCGGGTGGCGTCCAGCCGGAAGCCGTCGAGGCCGCGCCCGAGCCAGAGGGTCGCCAGGCGCTTCATCTCCTCGCGCACCGCGGGCGTGCTGAAGTTGAGGTCGGGCATGCCCCCCCAGAAGACGCCGTAGTAGTAGGCGCCGTTCTTCTCGTGCCAGGTGCGGTTGTTGCCCCCCCAGGGCTGGGTCCAGCGCGGATCGTCGGCGCGCCAGACGTACCAGTCGCGGCGCCCTGATGCGGGGGACGAGGCGGACTCGACGAACCACGGGTGTTGGGAGCTGCTGTGGTTCATCACGAAGTCGACGATGACGCGGATGCCCCGGCGGTGCGCCTCGTCGAGGAAGCGCTGGAAATCCTCGGCGGTGCCGTACTCGCGGTCGATCCGCTCGTAGTCCACCACGTCATAGCCGTGATAGCTCGGGGACTCGAAGACCGGCATCAGCCAGAGGGCGTCGACGCCGAGGTCGGTCACCGTCTTCGGGTTGCCGTCGTTCAGGTAGTCGAGCTTGGAGGTGAGCCCCCGGATGTCGCCGATGCCGTCGCCGTCCGAGTCGGCGAAGCTGCGGACGAACACCTCGTAGAAGACCGCACCCCGTGCCCAGTCGTGCTGCCACTGGACGGGCCCCTTCGCCGGCGGGGCCTCGGGAGAGGCCAGGGCGCCGACGGCCGGAGGGGTGGGGGGCGCTGGAGGTGCGGCGGAACCGCCCGCGCAGGCCGGCAGCAGGGCGAGGAGGGTGGCAAGCGGCGCCAGCAGGGTCGGCAAGGTTCTCATGGCCGTCATTGTATGTTCAGCCCTACCGGAGAGTGCGGTGCTAGGATCGCCCGCCATGGACACCCCACAGCGCGTCGCCGTCGTTACCGGTGCATCTCGCGGCCTGGGCGCCGCGTTCGCCCGCGTGCTCTCCGAGGAGGGCTTCGCGGTCGCCCTGGGGGCGCGGGACGTGGACGCGGTCGAGCACCTGGCCGGCGAGTTGCCCGGGCCCGCCCTGCCCCACCCCCTGGATGTGGCCGACGCCGGCAGCGTCGAGGCTTTCCGGCGAGCCGTCGCCGAGCGCTTCGGCCGGGTGGACGTGCTGGTCAACAACGCCGGCATCGGCATCTTCAAGCGGCTGGAGGAGACGTCGGCCGCCGAATTCGAGCAGACCTTCCGGGTGAACGTCCAGGGAGCCTGGGCGGCGACGGTGGCGTTCCTCCCCCGGCTCAAGGAGAGCCGCGGCCTGGTGCTCATGGTCTCCTCGGACGTCTCCACCCGGACCTTCCCCACGGGCGGCTCCTATACCGCCTCCAAGTTCGCCCTCCGCGCCCTCAGCCGCACCCTGCAGCAGGAGAACCCGGAGCTGCGGGTCCTGGAGCTGCGCCCCGGTGCCGTGGACACCTGGTTCGCCGGCTCTACCCCGGGCGCCCCGGGCAAGGACTGGTTCCTCCAGCCGCCCGTGGTCGCCGAGGCCCTCCGCTTCGCCCTCCGCCTCCCGCCCGGCGCCCGTGTCGAGGAGCTGGTGCTGCGGAGCAGCGGCCAGACGCCGGAGTACTGAGCCGACCTGGCAAGCCCCTTGCTCCCCCTGGCTCGGCGTGAATGAACGACCGGCCTGGCGAGGCCGTTTATCGCCCCGGTTCTCGGGATGGCAGACGAAGTGGCGGCGCCTGCCGCGGCGGCAGGCGCTGGGAATCCTCCTGGTGATCCTCCTCGTCATCGGCGCCCTCTTCTCCTTCTCCTTGCAGAACTGCTTCTTCGACGGCTGTCCCGATGTGGACACGCTGGCGTCCTTCCAGCCGGGCGGCGCGCCGGTGCTCCTCGACCGCCACGGCGAGGTCTTCGCCGACCTAACCCCCGTCGAGCGCAAAGTCGTCCCCCTGGGCTCGCTCCCCTCCCACGTCCCCCAGGCGTTCCTGGCGGTGGAGGACAAGCGCTTCCACGAGCACGGGGCCGTCGACTGGCAGCGGGTAGGGGGCGCCATCATAGCCAACCTGCGGGCCGGCGGCTTCGAGCAGGGGTTCAGCACCATCACCATGCAGCTAGCGCGCAACGTCTTTTCCGAGCGCATCCCCGGGCAAGAGCAGACCACCACCCGCAAGCTCCTGGAGATCCGGGTGGCCAACGAGATCGAGTCCAAGTACAGCAAGGAGGAGATCCTCGAGCTGTACCTGAACCACATCTACTTCGGCAACCGCGCGCAGGGCATCGAGTCCGCGGCCTGGCAATACTTCGGCCGGCCGGCGTCCCAGCTCACTCTCACCCAGGCCGCCCTGCTTGCGGCGCTCCCCAAGGCGCCCAGCCACTACGACCCTCGGCGTCACCCGGAGAGGGCCATCGAGCGGCGAAATCTGGTCATAGGCCTCATGGAAGAGCAGGGGCGCGTGCCGCGGCTGCTGGCCGATCAGGCGCGCCGGGAGCCGCTGGAGCTCGCCCCGGCGCCGCGGCACGCGCGCGTCGAGTCCGGGCTCGCCCCCTACTTCGTGGAGCAGGTCCGCCGCCAGCTCGAGGAGCGCTTCGGCGACGACCTCTACACCCAGCCGCTGCGCGTCCGCACTACCCTGGACTCCAGCACCCAGCGCGCCGCCGAGGAGGAGCTGCGCCGCCAGCTCCGGCGCATCGAGAGCGGTGAGCTGGGCGCCTTCCAGGGCGCCCGCTACTCGGCCTCGGCGGAGCCGCCCAAGGAGGGGACCGATTACCTCCAGGGCGCGGTGGTGGTCCTCCATGCCCAGACCGGCGACGTGCTCGCCTGGGTGGGTGGCCGCGACTTCGCCCACTCCCAGTTCGACCGGGTCGCCCAGGCGCGCCGCCAGGTGGGCAGCGCCTTCAAGCCGTTCGTCTACGCGGCGGCCCTGTCGGAGGGATACGTCCTCTCTCAGCCTCTGGCCGACCGGCCACTGCGCGTGCGGCTGCCCGGCGGCCGGGTCTGGGAGCCGAAGAACTTCACCCGCCAATACGATGGGGAGGTCACGCTGCGCGACGCCCTGGTGCGCTCCAAGAACGTGGCCACCGTCCGCCTCGCGGATGCGGTGGGCCTGGGCGAGGTGGTCCAGGTCGCCCACGCGGCGGGGATCACCGAGGAGGGGCAGGACGATCCCCTCCCCTCCATGGCGCTGGGCGCCGTGCCGGTATCCCCCCTGGAGCTGACCACCGCCTACACCGGCTTCGCCGGCATGGGCCGGGCGGTCGAGCCCCGCCTCGTCCTCTCCGTCGACACCCTGGACGGGAAGCGGATCTGGGAGCCGGAGACCGAGGCACACGAGGTGGTCAAGCCGGAGGTGGCCTACCTGATCACCGACGTGCTTGCCGAGGCGCTGGAGCGGGGTACCGGGATCGGCGTGCGCCAGACCGGCCTGAAGGTCGCCGCCGCCGGCAAGACCGGCACCACCAACGACGGCGCCGACGCCTGGTTCGCCGGCTACACGCCCGACCTGGTGGCGGGGGTCTGGATCGGCTTCGACCGCCCGCGCGCCATCCTCGAAGACGCCACCGGCGGCCGCTTGGCCGCCCCGCTCTGGGGCAACCTCGTCGAGCGCTTCTACCAGCGGCGCCCCAGCCCCAAGCCCTGGCCGCGGCCGGAGCGTGTGGTGGCCCATCCCGTCGACCCGGTAACCGGCCTGACCCTGGAAAACGGCTGCTCCCCCTTGCGGGGCCAGTCCTACGACGAGCTGTTCATCGCCGGGATGGAGCCTGCGGCCTACTGCCCCGGCAAGGAGCCGGTGCCCCGCAACGGCTTCCCCGCCGCCCGCCTGGAAGCCGAGCGCGAGAACGCCCAGGAGGCCGCCCGCCTCGCCCGTCTGCGCACCGAGGAGGAGAAGCTCCTGCGCCAGCGGCAGGCCGCGGAGCAGCGCCTCGCCGAGCTCCGCCGGCAGCAGGAGGAGCAGCAGAGGACGCAGGCGGTCGAGGCCGAAAGGCTCGCCCGCGCCGAAGAGGCCCGGGAGGAGGCCCGGAAGAAAGAGGCGGAGCAGGAGCGCCTCGCCGACGCCAAGGAGGTGCGGGAGGCGAAGGCGGCCCGCGACCGCGAGGCCCGGCGCGAAGCCGAGGAGGCCCGGGAGGCGGAGCGCCGCAAGGCCGCCGAGGCCGAGCGCTTGGCAGAAGCCCGCGAGCGGCGCGAGCGCGAACAAGCCCGGGAGGACCGCGAGGAGGAGCGGCGCCGGCGCGCGCGGGACGAGGAGTCGTCCCGGCAGCAGGATGAGGAGACCGAGGTGGAGGTCGAGCTTCCCGAGGAAGAGGACGAGGAAGAGGAAGCCAGGCCGGCTTCCGACCTCTCCGGCTGGTGGGAGCTGACCAACCGCATCGACTCCACCAACTACGCGGCCTACAAGGGCCTGCGCCTCGGCTACCGCATCCAGCTCGAGCAAGAGGGCAACCGTCTCACCGGCCGCGGCCAGAAGTGGAGCGAGGACGGCCGCGCCGTCGGCTCCGGCGGCCGCACTCCGCTCACCGTCACCGGCACCATCGACGGCCGCAACGTCACCCTGCGCTTCACCGAGCACGGCGCCCGCCGCACCACCCACGGCACCTTCAACTGGATTCTCTCGGCGGACCGTACCGCCCTGCGCGGCAGCTTCTCCAGCACCGCCGCCGACACCAGCG